>CAYJLQ010000085.1:0-6553 GCA_964370725.1 uncultured Treponemataceae bacterium | reverse complement strand
TCCGTACAGTTTGAAGTAGATGTAACTTCACCCCATTCACCGCCATTTCTTCCTGGCATCCATGCTTCAAGGTCCCATTTTCTATATGCTGGGGCACCAAGGTCACCAGTACATGTGTCAACTACGCGATATGGAATATTTAAGCCTTCAAATATTTCTTGTTCAATGTTTCTAAGTTTTTCATGTATTTCATCTGATTGTTCAGGTAAACAATATACAAACATTTCAACTTTTGTAAATTGGTGTACTCTGTACAAGCCTTTTGAAAATTGCCCTGAAGCGCCTGCTTCTCTTCTAAAGCAGTGAGAAATACCCCCATACATTAAAGGAAGTGTTTCCTTTTTGAGTATTTCGTTCGAATGGTATCCACCAAGGGTAATTTCAGCAGTTGCTACTAGGCATGCATTTTCACCTTCTAGTGTGTATACATTGGACTCATTTCCTCTTGGATTAAACCCAATACCTTCTAAAATTTCTTCTCGAGCAACATCTGGGGTAGTGAAGGGCATAAAGCCATGTTTTCTAAGCACATTAAGTGTGTACATAATGAGTGCTTGCTCTAAAAATACTGCTTCATTTTTAAGGTAGTAGAACTTAGTTCCAGAAACCTTTGTTGCGCGGTCAAAGTCAATAATATCTAAGTCTTGGCCTAGTTGTACGTGGTCTTTTGCTTCAAAAGAAAATTTTGGAATGTCACCCCAAACGTGTACTTGCGGATTGTCAGTGTCTTCAACACCAATTGGAGCATCTTTATGTGCCATGTTAGGAATTTTTAAAGCGGCTTGCTTTAAATCTTCTTCAACTTTTGTAACTTCAGATTCTAAACTTGCAATATCTTCTTTTATTGCTTTGCCTTCTGCAATTAGCTTTTGTCTTTCATCGTCTGAAAGTTTTGCTTTCATTGCATTGGCATTTTCATTTCTTTTGGCTTGCTTTTCTTGTAAAGCAGTAACAACTTCGGCTCTTTTATCAAAAAGAGTTACAACGGCATCAGCATCGGCAACCATGTTCCGATTTTTAATATTTTTCTTTACCTCATCGAGGTTTTCTTTAATAAAACGATAATCTAACATGAGTTTATTATATAGATAAGTAGGGAAAAGTTCAAGGCTTAGATAGTTACTAATTACGAGTTATGAGTTTAATAATAAGAACATAAAAAAAGAGCAGTAGAAATATTATTTCACTGCTCTTCTAACATTAGTAATTAGGCATTCGTAATTCGTAATTACTTACCTATTCTTCCCCATACTCTTCATAGTATTCATCGATTCTTTCGGCAAGGGTATTTCGATCTATTTGAATTATTCCCATTTCTCTTTTGGCGTTTTCAGCAGAGTCTGAAGCGTGAGCAGAGTTTACCATTACATTTGATCCAAACTCTTTTCTAATTGTTCCACCTTCTGCTTTTGTAGGATCTGTTGCCCCTAGTACTTGTCTAATTCTATCAACAGCATTTTCGCCTTCATAAATAAGAACCATACATTTTACTTTTCCAGGATCTGCAAGCTCATTTTCTGGGCAGTGTGATGGTTTTGTTCCAGACATAAACTCAACAATGCTTTCAAATTGGTCAACTGCAAAGTCTTTTCCAAAACTATTACAAATCATTTTTCTTGATTCACTTGTCATACGCATATCAAATTGCTTTTCAAGTGTTTTAATGGCTTTTTCACCAATTGATTCTGAAAGCTTTTCTACAAGTATATCTTTTACGGGACCATAAAACTCTAAGGCTTGAGCTACTGACATTCTAAACATTTTACAGCCTATAATCCTAAGGCCTGTTCTTGAAAACATATCAATAATAGAGCCTGGTCTTGAAGAAGCATATTTCCAGTTATCAGGTTTTATAATAACAAGGGTTCTTTCAATGTTTACAGGGTTAATGTGTTTTATGTTTTCTACAATATTTGGTTGTGTTTTAAGATACTTACTGAACATTTTTAGGGTAAATGCAATGCTCTTTGGTGTTCGTGCCACAATTACTGCTGGTTCAAAATATTTTACAACAGTTTTTTCTTTATCTGCCCAAATAATGTCAGCATAGGTATCACGTACGGTTTCTCCTGCTGTTTCGCCCTCATCAATGTAACGAACTTCGTATAAGCCACCACAAATTTTATAAATTTTTTCTCTTGCGTCTTCACCTTTAAAGAGAAGAAGCATGGTTCTATGTCTTCGTCCATCAGATGGCATTAAATTTTCTAGTATATAATCTTGGAAAAGCTTTGCCTTTTTTTGAGGTAAGCCGTAAAGTTCGTAGTCATCTACAGATGCTGCAAATTCTTTTACCAAGCTTTCTTCTGGAGCAAAAATTTGTGCACTTACCAATTCTAAATCAGTTCTTGATAGAATACGTGCAATAATACCACCTGTACGAGATTTTACAATACTATGCGGTGTTATGAGTACATACGAAAGTTCAATTGCCATTATAAATCCTTAATAATTATTTTTTGTCTTAAAATATAAATCCTGCTACGAGGAAAAGTACAGCACTAATTGCTGCTGCGATAAAACCATAGGGAGCTTGACTTGCTGCATGGTCAAAGTTGTTACAACCTGAAGCTGCAGAAGAAATTACTGTTGCGTCAGAGTAAAAACAAATATGGCTTCCAAATACACCTGCAGATAATACTGATGCTACTACTAGTGTTACATTTGCATCAATACCCATTGCTAAAGGTATTGTGATTGGAAGTGCAATAATATACATACCCCAGTTTGTTCCAGTAATAAATTCAGTTATTGAAAGAATAAGAAATACCATAACAGGCATTAATTCTGGTGTCATAATTGGAAGAGCTGCATTAATAACATATTCTGTAAAACCGATTCGCTCATTCATTGCGGCAAAAACAAATGCTAAAACCATAAGCATAAGTGGTAAAAGCATGTTTTGAAAGCCTTTTATTGCAATATCTGTAAACTCATCTGCAGTCATAAGGTTTTGTACTAAGAAAAAGACAAACATAAATGCAAGTGTGAAAAGCACACCCATTTGCATATCTACATCAAATACTAATGTTGAACCCACAAGCACAGCTATAGGTACAAAAAAGTTTCTGGTTTTAGGATTAGGCGGGCATTGGATAGCATTATCACCACCTCGAATGTCAATTTTTTCTGAGCCTTCTGGTGCTAAAGCGCCTCCATTTTTAACTCGATCTTCCGCTTTTTTCATGGGACCAATTGCAGGAATAACGCCAATAATAACAAGCGGAACTACTAATGCGGCAATCCAACCATAAAAATTATATGGAATAGTTCGAATAAAATATAAAATACCTTCACCTGCAGGAGCCCAACCATTAGCTTCTAGAATTCTTGCACAAAATACTGCCCATGTGGAAATTGGAATAAGTACGCATAGAGGTGCTGCTGTAGAGTCTACAACGTATGAAAGCATTTCTCTTGGAACTTTATGTTTATCAGTTAATGATGACATACAAGTTGCAACTGTTAAAGAGTTTAGGTAGTCGTCAATAAAAACAACGATGCCGAGTACCCATGTCCAAAGTAACGAAGATTTTCTGGTTTTTGCATACTTTGCAATCCAGTTACCAAATGCAAATGAACCACCAGCTCGCTCAATTAATGAAATTATGCTACCCATAAGGCCACATACAATAATTAGCCACGCAATGTCTTCATCCATCATCGTATCTAACAATACTGAACTAAAATCGCTTAATACACCCATTCCAGTTGTCATAATAAGACCAACTGCAGAAGCCAGCGCCAATGCTTCGATAATCCTTTTTGTCACAAAGATGTACACAATTAAGAAGATAGCAGGAATACAAACAGCTACACCTAAATCCGCTGGATTATCAGGTAAGAAGTTTGAAGCAATTAATGAAATGGTAATAATAACCAAAGCCGGTATTACGGCTTTTCTTCCCCCAATCTCGCCAGGGGCATCCTTAAAAGTATTTAACATACGGTATTCTAATGATTTTACACATTTTTTTCAATACTTTTTAGAAAATTAAAGGACTTTTTTTAAGATTATTTTAAGAAATTTTTAGATTTCTTAAAAAGAAAAAGAACAAATAGATTGTAAAAAAAACTCCTATGTGCTTGACCTCTTTACCATTTATGAGTAGTATTATAGTGATGGAAACTGAACAAAAAGCAGTTAAGAAAACATATCTATTGACGCAAAATTTCCGAAGAATAATTACGATTTTAGCTTTTTTAGCTGTATCAATTTACATAGGGTATGGGGCATATCTTTACAATACCCGCGTTAGGGAACAACTTACAAATACAACTCTTTCCACGCTTAGTGAAGTAGCATTACAACAGCAACAAAGCTTGGGCTCTAAAATTAGCGGGGATATTGCGTCCATTAAGAGTATAGCATATTCATTAGTTGTATTTGGTTATGTAGAAGATGATATACTAGAATATTTAAATGTAATTGAAAGCTATTATAAATTTGAAAATATAACTATTTTAGATACTACAAAGTCAGGTGTTGTTTCAACGGGGGAATTAGTTTCTTTTGGAGATATTGCTTTTTTTGACGAAATACTTTTAGGTAAAACACTGATATCTCTTCCTCAAAAATCTTTTTATTCAGAAAATACCGTTGTATTAGTAGCAACCCCAATTTTTGAATTTGGGAAAATTGTTGGTCTTGTTGTAGCAGAGTTTCCTTTAGAATATTTAAGTGATTTATTATACCCATCCTTTAACAATAAGAGCGATGCGTTTATTATAGACGACTATGGTACAATTATTGCTCAAACTAATAATGAGTATACAATTTCTGATGCAAGTTTTTTTGATTCGTTACGCAATGCACAATTCCAAAATGAAACACAAGTGCAAAATGTGGTAAATGATATTATTACTGGTGATACAGGAATAATATCATACGAATTAGATGGTGAAGCTAGAATTATTGAATATAGACCTCTTCCATTCACTGGATGGTCAGTTATATTAACTATTCCCGAGGAAGCACTAAATGAAAATGTATCGCTAATACTAGCAGAAATGAATTCATTTAATATTAAGTTGTTGTTAGGCGTATTTGTTACAATTCTGTTTGTTATTTTACTAAGGCACTCTGGAACTAAAGCAATAAAGAAAGCTGCATATTATGATACCCTTACTGGAATTAGAAATCTTACAAAGTTTAAAATGGATGTGAGTGCAATATTAAAAAAATATCCATACATGAAATTTACTATAGTTCAGCTAGACATTGTTAACTTTAAGTCTATAAATGATTTTTATGATTTTACTGTTGGTGACAAGGTATTAAAGGCTATTGCCGATACTGGGAATGCTGTACCAGACAAAATATTTATCCAAGGTAGAATAAGCCGGGATGATTTTTTACTTTTTGGAACATATGAACTTTTTAAGGATTTAGAAACAACACGGTTTAACTATGAATCAATTTTTAGATCGCTTGTACCCGAAATTGAAAATCATACTATAAACTACAGGTATGGCCGATACGCAATTCAAGACAATGAAGAAGATATTAATACTATTATTAATAAAGCAATTTTAGCTCATAGTTATGCAAAAAATACTGAAGAAGGTTCAATTTGTGATTATTCTGAAGATTTTACTAAAAAGCTTATGCGTTCAACCGAAATTACTAATAAACAAAAGGCAGCCTTAAAGAATAACGAATTTAAGATGGTATTACAGCCAAAGTGCCATGCCAGTGACGGTAGGGCAGTTGGTGCAGAAGCGCTTGTACGTTGGCAGGAACAAGATGGAACAATGATTTTTCCAAATGATTTTATTCCACTATTTGAAAATAACGGTTTTATTGTAGAGCTGGATATGTATATGCTTGAAAAGGTTTGTGAAACACTAGCAAAATGGAAAACTGAAGGTTATAATCTAATTCCTATATCAGTTAACTTTTCTCGGCGTCACTTAGAAATAGACAATTTTGCAGGAAAAATAGAAGAAGTTGCTAATCGTTATGGAGTAGAAAAGAGCTTTATAGAAATAGAGTTAACAGAGGGTGTTTTCCTTGAAAATGAAGGAATTGTACGGAACCTTCTAAACGATTTACATGATAGAGGCTTTAAGCTTTCAATGGATGATTTTGGTACAGGATATTCATCCTTAGGGCTTTTACACAGTTTACCTGTTGATGTTATTAAACTTGATAGAAGTTTTGTTACTTCAACAGATGAAGCAATAAGAGCTGCTATTATTGTTGAAAGTGTTGCACATATGACGCAGAAATTAGGAATTCCTACGGTTGCAGAAGGGGTCGAAACCCTAGCTCAAGTAAACTTTTTACGTACGATTGGGTGTGAAATTATACAAGGGTATTATTATAGTAAGCCTATTTCTCCCTCTGAATTTGAAGAGAAATGGTTGACAAGAAAAACAATATAGATATTTTTTCTTGTTTTTATTGACACAAATCTAAAAATAAGGTAATATATCTTACGTTGTTTGAAAGGAGCAACGTTTTGCCTCTGTAGCTCAGCTGGATAGAGCGTCGGACTTCGAATCCGCAGGTCGCACGTTCGAATCGTGTTGGAGGCAAAGAAAATACGTA
>CAYJLQ010000084.1:0-6677 GCA_964370725.1 uncultured Treponemataceae bacterium | reverse complement strand
CACTTTTATGAAGAAGTGCTTAAGGCTGTAGAACATGAACCAAGTGTAAACTTAAAAAAACTAGATATAAAAACATTTTTAACTCACAAGAATCTTCCAAAAGAGGGACTATCTGAGTTTTTAAAAATTGTAGAAGAGGAATAAAACTATGAACTATCTTTTTATTGGCTGTGACCAACTTCGCTTCGATACTCTTTCTGTTAATGGAAATGAGGTATGCTCAACACCAAATCTTGATGCTTTGGCAAAAGAGGGTGTAAACTTTACCAATGCGTATAGCACAGCACCACTTTGTACCCCAGCCCGTGCATCTATGTTTACTGGGAATTATGCATTTACTCATAAAATGGGTACAAACTGTGATATGTATCATTCTTTAGCGGCAGAATTAGAAAATCCAGACTTGTTACTGCATAAAAGATTACTAGAAAACAATTATAAATGTGGATATGTTGGAAAATGGCATGTTGGAACTGAACTTGGACCATGCGATTTTGGTTTTGAAGGTATGAACGTCCCTGGCTATGGTAACTGTCGCTTAGATGAAGGATTTAAAGAGTATCTAGTAGAAAAAGGATTAAGCTACAATGTTACTAACGAAATATATCTTAATCCAAATGATAAAACTCTTTGCGCTGGTATTTGGGATGGAGTTGATGAATCTTCCACCGATTGGTATTTAACAGATAAAACTATTGAACTTATGGAAACATATAGAAAGAATGATGAAAACTATTTTGTTACATGCCAATATTGGGGTCCACATGGTCCACACTTACCGCCAAAAAATTGGGTTGGAAAAGCAGATAGATCTAAAATACTACCTTGGGATAACTACATAGAAGATTTATCTCAAAAGCCTGAGTTCGTAAACAGACACTTATTGTTCTACAGAAAAGCACCACAAAATTGGGAAGAATGTAGAGAAATAATTGGACTTTATTATGACCAAATGATGTTTATTGACTATCAAATTGGCCGCTTAATTGAATACTTAAAAGAAACAAATCAGTATGATAATACCGCAATATTATTTACATGCGATCATGGCGATATGCAATTTGCACACAATGGACTAATTGATAAAGGCTTTTTGTATGAAGAAGCTATGCATATTCCTATGATAGTGCGCCACCCAAAGTACTTACATCTTGGTACAAATGATGCCTTAGTGTCAAATATGGACATTATGCCTACTGTTCTTGATGATTTGAACATTGACATATCTTGCCATGGTCAAAGCCTTATTCCAGTGATAAAAAATGAAAAAAGGAGAGATGATATTTACATGGAGTTTCACGGCATTCATTTTTTATACACACAAAGAGTAGTTATTGACAGTTCTGGTATGAAGTTCATTTGGACACCTGGGGATATTGATGAACTATATGATTTAAATGTTGACCCGTATGAAAAAAATAATCTTATTAATAGCGCAGATAAACAAACTACTGTTGAGCATATGGTTGAATTGTTAAAAAAGAATGCCGTTCAATATGGTGACCCCGTTATGGATTATATTTATAAAATCTTTGGTCAATGGGAAAGTCCTTCTGGTCAAGTAGACGCAACAAGTGCACGGTATAACAAATAGTACGTAAATATAATAATATTTAACGAAATTTGAAAAAAAATTTGAAAAAAAAACTTGACAGATTTAAATAGTGGTCTTATAATCTATATAGTTTATAGAATGTAGGACAAAGTTCTATATTGTTTTCTTGTAAAGCATTGCTTTTTATAAGGTTTTTGCTTGTTATTAAAGAAATAAGTCGCATTAGCGGCTAAAAAAGACAGAGGAATGATATCATGCATGCGTGTGCTAGTATCATTTGCAGTTTGAAAAGCGTAGCTTTATAATACTGCACGTTCGCGCCTTCCTGTCGTACCGCAAACGCGGATTTTTAAAAAGGAGAGAATAATGAAAAAAATCTCACTAGTTATTTTAATGGTACTTCTAACTGGAAGTATGGTTTTTGCTGGTGGCGGAAGTGAAAGTACTTCAACTGCTGCATGGCAAGAAAAAGGAACACCTTTAGCAGATGTTCGAATTCGTGAAGCTTTAATTAGAGCTATCGATATGGACACTATTATTGCTGGTGTTTTTGAAGGACAAGCTCAAAAAGCTATTAGTATGACTTCCCCTGGTTCATGGTTAGCTTCAGGTTTAACTGAATACAGTTATGATCCAGATATGGCTATGAAGCTTCTTAAAGAAGCTGGCTGGCCTGAAGATTATGTTCTAGATGTTGTATACTACTATTCAGATCAACAAACTGTTGACCTAATGGCAGTAATCCAACAATACTGGAGTGAAGTAGGCGTTAAAGCTCAATTTAGAAAATTAGAAGGCGATCTTGCATCACAATTATGGGTACCACCTGCAGACAGAATGAATGGTCCATCAGAAATTAAATGGGATCTTGCGTATGCAGCAGTAGCAGCTCTTGTAGAACATGAATTCTATGATCGTTTCTCAAGCACAGCAGGCAACAACTCAAGCTTACCATATCAAGAAGGTCTTGATGAAGTTATCAAAGCAGCATCTTTAACAGCGAATGTAAAAGAACAACAAAAAGCATTCTATGAAATTCAAGAAGTAATGAATGAAAACCTTTACCAACTTCCATTGTACCACCAATTAACATTTATCTATATCAATGATAATCTTGATATTGCTGGCAGCAAACTTGGTAATGATCAATTCTCATATGAAAAAAACATTTTAGACTGGAACACAGATCGTAGCGATAAAACTCTTTACACCAATGGTGGAGCTCAAGAATTTTTCCAACATCCATTTGTAAACCCAGGTTTATTTATGTATCAAGAAGTACTATTTGATAGACTTATCAGTGCTGATGAAAACTTAACACCAACTGATGGTATGTTAGCTGAATCATATGACGTATCTAAAGATGGAAAAACTATTTCATTTGAAATTAGAGATGGCGTAAAATGGCATGATGGAAAACCATTTACTGCTGAAGACGTAAAATTCACATTTGAATACATGGCAAAAGTACCTGGTCTAAACAGCGTTGCTTCTGTAACTGTAAATTCAATTGAAAGCATCGAAGTAAGCGGAGACACTGTAACATTTAAGTTCCATACATTGGATCCTAATGCTCTTATGGTATTCTCACAATGGCCAATTGTACCAAAACACTTACTTGAAAACTCAGACCCTGTAACATCACAACAAGACCAATTCTGGCAAAACCCAATTGGAACTGGACCTTTCATGGTAGAAGAAGTTGTACGAAATAACTATACAGTTCTTGCTCGAAACGATGATTACTTTGTAGACGGTGATGGTAACATTGAAAAAATCTATATGTTTTCAAACGGCGAAAACGATGCTAACTTAGTTAGAAACGTAGAAGCTGGGAAAATTGACTATGCATGGAGTAAATCAACTGATGACTCAAAAGCTATCGGTAATATCGATTACATGGAAGTTCATCCTGTAAACATTCGTTACACACGTTTGTTCTATGTAAATCAATACCCACATGAGGCTAACATTAAATAGTTTATATTTGTGATAATTATGGTTACCGCATAAAAGCGGTAACCATTTATTTAAAAATTAGGAAGAGATTATGTTTAATTACACTTTACGTTCTGTATTGATGTTTATTCCAATGGTTATAGTAATAAGTTTTCTTATATTTTTTGGAATGGAACTTATGCCGGGCGACGCAGTCGACTATATGTTAAGTCCAGACGCTTTAGCGAACATTTCGCCTGCTGAATTAGATGCTTTAAGAGAAGCTCTCGGATTAAATGACCCCTTTTTGCTTAGATATGTAAAGTGGCTTTTTGGTTTATTTCAAGGAAATTTTGGTTATAGTTTACAAAGTGGTGTACCAGTTTCTGAACTTTTAAGTAGCACTCTACCAGCAACCCTACAACTTTCTGTTGTGGCGCTATTACTTTCTACCGTTTTCGGAAGTATATTAGGTATGGTAAGCGCACTTAGAAAAGGAACAATTGTTGACAACATCTTAAGTGTTGCAGGTATGATTGGTGTTGCGATTCCGCAATTTTTATTTGGTTTAATATGTATTGTTATCTTTGCCTTTAATTTAGAGTGGTTGCCATCTGGTGGTCAGTCAACTTATGGTGTTGATAGCATTTTAGATAAATTACAGTATATCGTTCTTCCCGGTGCAGTATTAGCTTTATCGCTCACTGCTGGTGTTATGCGATATTCTCGCTCAAGTATGCTCGATTCTCTTAATAAAGATTACATAAAAACAGCGCGAAGTAAAGGTGTCGCTGAATGGCGTGTAAATCTTATTCACGGATTTAGAGTTGCAATGACACCTGTTGTTGTTCTTATTGGATTTAGGCTACCAATGTTAATTGGTGGTGCTGTTGTCGTAGAACAAATTTTTCAATGGCCTGGAGTAGGTATGCTTTTCGTTGCAGCGGTAAGAACACAAAATACCCCTGTAGTTATGATGATAGCATTCTTTAGCGTTTTAGTAGTACTAGTTTCAAGTTTAATAGTTGATCTTTGTACAGCCTTGCTCGACCCTCGTGTTAAGCTCGCATAAGGAGAATATATTTTATGAGTTCAAAACAATTACAAAGAAAAATGGATAAAATATTACGACTTGAAGAGCAAGGTTTATTAAAAGCGACAAATAAAAGTCGTTTTGTTAGAAAACTTTTAGCAAATAAGCTTGCCCTTTTTGGTTTAATTGTCTTTTCATTAATTACATTAATGTGTGCATTTGCGCCTCTTTTTACAAGTTACACTGCTAGTAAAATTGACTTAATGAGTCGATTAGCTGCACCAGGTGGAGATCATTTTTTAGGAACCGATAAAATAGGGCGAGATATCTGGGCAAGAATCCTTTTTGGTGGCAGAATGTCAATCTTTATAGGTTTAGGAAGCGCGCTTGGTACAACTCTAATTGGTGTATCTTTAGGCGCTTATGGTGGATATCGAGGCGGAAAATTTGACACCGTTCTTTTAAAAATATCAGAAGTAATGATGGCGTTTCCACAAATAATTCTTGTATCAATATTAGTTGCTATGACAGGTCAAAGTATGTGGAACCTTATTTCTATCTTTATAGCAACTGGTTGGCCATCTATGTATCGTATGACACGTTCACAGATGCTTTCCATTCGTGAGCAAGAATATGTACAAGCTCTTAAAGCTTTTGGTATAAATGATATGGTAATTGCATTTAAACATATGCTCCCTAATGCTATAGGCCCTATCTTCGTAAATATAACTTTGTCTACTGCAATGTTCATTTTACAAGAAGCCTCTCTTAGTTTTTTAGGATTAGGTGTACCATTGGAAATTGCTACTTGGGGAAATATATTAAATGCAGCACAAGATTTAAATATATTGCGAGATGCATGGTGGATTTGGCTTCCAGTAGGATGCTTTATAACACTATTTGTATTAGGAATAAATTTTATTGGCGATGGGCTTAGAGATTCTACTGACCCAACAATGGTAGGGTAGGTAACATATGAAAGATAATATTCTATTGAGTGTAAAAGATTTACACATAAATTTTTATACAAACCAACGCTGTAATAAAGTATTAAATGGAATATCATTTGATATTCATAAGGGAAAAACACTGTGCGTTGTTGGTGAATCAGGTTGTGGAAAGTCTGTTACAGCTAATGCTGTAATGCAATTATTACCAGATTTATCAAGAATTGAATCAGGTTCTATATCATACTTTAAAGATGGTGCTGATGAAATTAGAATTGATAAACTAGAAAAAAATGGTAAAAAAATGCGATCTCTTCGAGGAGAAGATATTGCTATTATTTTCCAAGATCCAATGACTGCTTTAAACCCAGTGTTTTCTGTAGGCTATCAAATTGATGAAATGATTAAAACGCACACACCATTAAGATCTAAGGCTATGCGAGAAAAATCAATTTCATTATTGGCCGATATGGGAATCTCTGCTCCAGAGCAACGAGTTATAGAATATCCACATCAATATTCTGGTGGGATGAGACAAAGAGCAATGATCGCAATGGCTATGGCATGTGATCCAAAAATTCTTATTGCAGATGAGCCAACCACAGCACTTGATGTAACTATTCAAGCTCAAATATTTGAACTTATGCTTGAATTAAAGGCAAAAGGTACCGCAATTATGCTAATTACCCATGATATGGGGGTTGTAGCAGAGCTTGCTGATGATGTAGCAGTAATGTATATGGGAAATATTATTGAGTATGGTAGTGTAGAAGAAGTCTTAGGAAATCCTAAGCATCCGTATACAAAGGCTCTACTGCGTTCAACTCCAGTACTTGGTAGGGGAAAAAATCAAACATTGAATGCAATTAAGGGAACAACACCAAATCCATATAATCGCCCCGATGGTTGCCAGTTTTGCCCTCGCTGTGATGAATCAACAGATATTTGCGAAAATGTTATGCCCGAAGAAGTATCTTTGGACAATTCTCATATTGTTAGATGTTTTAAATATAAAAAGTAGGATACGCATATGCAAGAAAAAGAAGTATTGTTAAAACTACGTGGCGTACAAACATATTTTCCAATAAAAAAGGGAGTTTTTAAACGCACAGTAGGACAAGTTAAAGCGGTAAATAATGTAGACCTTGACGTATATCGTGGCGAAATTTTAGGTATTGTAGGGGAGTCAGGTTGTGGTAAAACA
>CAYJLQ010000083.1:0-6696 GCA_964370725.1 uncultured Treponemataceae bacterium | reverse complement strand
GCAAGAGTTGAATCTTTTCCACGTGTGATAACTATGCAGTTTTGAAGCTCTTCACTTTTGTTACAAATTTCTTGCAATAATTCATCGTCATTGTTTTCACAATCTAATCCAAATGTTGCACAAAACTCTTTTGCATTAATTTTAATAATTTCAGGAGTGCATACTGAAAGTACATCAAGTAAGTCTTTTCCCCAAAAATCTACTAGGGTAACAAGTCCTTTTGACACGGATTCTTTACAGATGGTAATGTTTAAATCTTCTGACCATATTTTTGGTCTACTGCCTGCAAAAACAAGTGCATGGGAAGTTTTAAATGATTCAAATAATGTTGAAAGTAAGTTTTTTTCTGCTTCTTTTATTTTTTCAAGTGATAAAGTATCTTCTAAAACAGGTTCATCCATTACAAGTTCTGTTACACATTTAGTTTTATCTTCAATTATAGTTAAGCATTCCCTTGTAAAGCCTGGGATTTGTATTGGCTTAACAATGAGATTATCTTGTTTTGCCAATTCTAAGAAAATAGATTCATTTTCTTTTCCAACTGGGCATACTACGCTTGAACAGGAATCTTCTAATTGATTTAAAACTCGTACAACATTTACAGCTTTCCCAGAGGCATCTAATCGAAAATGAGAGGAACGGTTTACCTCTCCTTTTAACACAGAATTGAATAATGCTGTTCGCTGTAGTGTTGTTGAAAGGCACAGGGCTGTGATATGCATAGAATCTCCAAAAAATGTGATGTTATAGATAGATTATAATTGATTTTGATTGTTTTCGCAATATAGCCTTAAAAAAAGACCATGTATATGCGAGGAAGTATAATGTAAAATAAACATTAAAAAAAAGTTAAATAAAAGTAAAAATTTTTCTTGACAAATCAAAAAACCCATGTGATAATATATGTAATCGTTTACATAGTTTTGTAAACGATTACATTTAACAAAAGGTGGTTTGGCTCATATGTCAGAGATAATTCTTCATATGAAAAATATCGAAAAACGCTTTCATGGTGTTCACGCACTTAAGTCTATGGAATTAGAATTAGCTAAAGGTGAAGTGCATGCGCTTGTTGGAGAGAACGGCGCAGGAAAGTCTACACTTATGAAAGTGCTAACAGGAATTTATACTCGCGATGCGGGTGATATTTTCTTTGAAGGTAAGCCGGTATTTTTTAGTGGCATTAAAGATGCTCAAGATGCAGGTCTTATTATTGTTCATCAAGAATTAAACATGTGTAATCATTTAACGGTTGCGCAAAATGTTTTTATAGGTAGAGAACCTTTAAAATCAACAGGTTTAATTGATGAAAAGAAAATGAATGAAGATACAAAAGCTTTGTTTGATAGGTTAAGTATTCATATTGATCCATGTGAAAAGATGGGTAATTTAACAGTAGGTAAACAACAGATTGCAGAAATTGCAAAAGCAATTTCATTTAATGCAAAAATCATTGTTTTCGATGAACCTTCTGCAGCTCTTACAGAAACAGAAATTGCAGTTCTTTTTAAGATTATTGCTAATCTAAAAGAACAAGGTGTAACAATGGTTTATATTTCACACCGTATGAATGAAATAACAGAAATTTCTGATAGAGTAACTGTTATGCGTGACGGTGAGTTTGCTGGGCGATTAATTACAAAAGATACAGATATACAAGAAATTATTTCAAAAATGGTTGGGCGAGTTATTTATGAACAGCCAAAAGAAAAATCAGCAGTTGAAGCAGATGCACCTATAGTATTAGAAGTAGAAAATCTAAATGCGGGTAAAATGGTTCAAAATGTTTCATTTAATTTGCGAAAGGGTGAAATTCTTGGATTTGCAGGGCTTATGGGGGCAGGGCGAACAGAAACTGTACGCGCACTTTTTGGAGCTGATCCTAAGTCTGGTGGTGTTGTAAGAGTTAATGGAAAAATGGTTAATATTAAAACACCGCAAGATGCAATTGCCGCAGGAATTGGGTATTTATCTGAAGATAGAAAACGCTATGGTGTTGCAGTTGATATGACAATTGCTGACAACTCAGCAATGGCAGCATTTGAGAATTTTACAAAAACAGGTATCATCAGTGACAAAACTGTTATTGACGTTGCAAACAAATATGTAAAAGCATTGAAAACAAAAACACCTAATGCAAGTCAAGTTGTTAAAAAACTTTCTGGTGGTAACCAACAAAAAGTTGTTATTGCTAAATGGTTAATAAAAGACAGTCAAATTCTTATTTTTGATGAACCAACTCGTGGTATTGACGTTGGTGCAAAAAATGAAATATATAAGCTTATGACTGAGCTCGCTGCATCTGGAAAATCAATTATAATGATTTCAAGTGAGCTTGCAGAGGTAACACGTTTATCTGATAGAATTTTAGTTATGTGTGAAGGTAAAAAAACAGGGGAGCTACCTATCGAAGGTGTAACACAAGAAGCAATTATGCATCTTGCAACACAACGAGGATAATGTAGTTTAATAGAATTAGGAGGATTAAAAATAATGGAAAAAATAGGGCAACAATCTTTTGGAGCAATCGGTAAAGATTTTCTCAAAAAAGAATCGCAAAAAATATACATATTTATTGCTTTAATAATTATTTATGCTTTTTTTGCATCAACAGCAAGAGGTTTCTTTTCATATAACTCTTTAGTGAGTTTGCTTGGAGCTTCTTATTATATTGGGCTTTTAGCAATTGGTGTTACATTTGTAATTATTACAGGTGGTATTGACCTTTCAATTGGTACTGTAGCTATTTGTTGTGCAAAAGTTGGTGGTGAGTTGTACAAGGTTATTAAGCCTATGGTTGGTCCTGATGTTGGGATTATTATAGCTATTATTGCAATACTAGCAACTGGGCTTTTATTTGGATACATAAACGGGACAATTATTACACGCTTAAAAATTGCACCATTTATTGCAACACTTGGAACTCAGCTTATTGCTAGTGGTTTTGGTGGAATTGTTTCAAAAAATGTACCTACACACTTTCCTCAAGCTACAGAAGCTGGTGGATGGTTTAGATTACTCTTTAAAACACCAAGCAACTTTCCTACAGGTTTACTGTTTCTAATAGTTATTTCAGTTATAGCAGCTATAGTATTAAATAAAACACGTACTGGGCGCTATATTTTTGCTATTGGATCAAACCGTGAAGCAACTAGACTTTCTGGTGTAAATACTGATAAATATGAAATGTCTGCATACATTCTTTGTAGCGTATTTGCAGCATTAGCAGGTCTTGCTTATGTTGCTATTTATTCAACTGCATATCCTGCAGGTGGGTTGGGATTTGAGCTTAATGGTATTGCTGGTTCAATTGTTGGTGGTACATCACCTTCTGGTGGAACAGGGTCTATCGTTGGTACATTGATTGGTGTTATGATTATGTCAGTAATTAAAATTGGACTTCTTTCATTGGGACTTCAAGCTCAATGGCAAACATTTATTACTGGTTTTGTAGTTATTGGTGCTGTACTACTTGATGTTTACAGAAGATCTAATGAAAACAAGATTGCGATGGATAATCCTGTTAAGAGCTTAAAGCTTCAAAAGAGAGAAGAGCTTTCAACATTAAAGGCACAAATGCACGTGGCAGCTGGTAACAAAGATGATGCAAAAGTGGCAAGCTTAAAGCTTGAAATTGATGAATTGTCAAAATCTTTTGACCAAAAAATTGATTTAGTTCAAAAAGAAGAAGATGCAAAAAAAGCAGAAATAAAAGCTGCATTAAAAGAAGGTAAAAAAGCTCATAAGTAGCTTATAATAATGGTTGTTATTACCAATTGTATTGGTAAAATATAATGGAGGTTTTTTTATGAAAAAAATTGTATCAATTGCACTAGTAGCAATGATGGGTGCACTTTTGTTCGCAGGTGGAGCAAAAGATGACACAATGTTAATTGAAGTTGTTTCAAAAGGTGAACAACATCAATTCTGGCAACAAGTACGAAAGGGTGTAGAAGCAGCAGCTGTAGACCTAGGTGTTGATGTAAACTATGTAGGTCCTGCTTCTGAATCAGAAATTGAAGCACAAGTAAACATGGTAAATACTGCATTAGCAAAAAGACCAAACGCTTTATGTTTAGCAGCTCTTTCAACTGAATCAGTAACTGAACAACTTATTCAATGTGGAAAAGATGGTATTCCTGTTATCGGTTTCGACTCAGGTATCGCTAATCCTCCTGCTGGTGTAGTAAAATCAACTGCATCAACAAATAACTATGCAGCTGGTGCTCTTGCAGCAACTGAAGCATTAAAAGTTGTAAATGTTGGAAAAGGTGATAGAATTGTTGTTATTTCACAAGATGCAGCTTCTGTATCTATTGGTGAAAGATCAGCTGGTTTCATTGACACAATGTATGATGCTTTAACTGCAGAAGGTTTATCAGTATCTATCGAAGGTATGACACAAAGCAAGGGAACTCCTGCTGTTGCTCAAAAATACAACTACCCAACAGAAGTTTCTGGTGCAGACGTTGTAATCGACTTCAGAGTACCTGCAAACACTTCTGATATCGCTCTTGTTCAAGGTGAAGCTTCTTCAGCTCTTAAACACGACGGTGTAGTAGTTGCTTACGGTTCAAATGAATGGGGTATTCGTGGTATTATTGAAGCAGCTAACGCTGATGCAGGTATCATGGCTAAACTTAAAAACGAAGAAATCTTCGGTATTGGATTTGACTCAGGAACAGCTCTTCTTGGTGCTATGAGAGATGGTATCATTCATGGTGCTATTACTCAAGATCCATACCAAATTGGTTACAAAGCTGTTGAATTAGCTTACAAAGCAATTAACGGCGAAACTCTTGACCCAGTTGTAGACACAGGTTCAGCTTGGTACACAACTGATAACTGGGGTGATCCAGCAATCAATGGTAACCTTTATGACTGGCCTGATGGAATCAACTTAGGTGCAAAATAAAACGTAAATAGCGTTAGTGGCTTCCCTTAGGAAGCCATAAAAAAGCACTGTTTTCAATTTTAGAAGATAGTGCTTTTTTTTTAAATGATGAATTAGAAATATATAGAAGGTTTTGATATGTTAATAAATGTGTCTCCGGTAATATCTCCGGATTTAATTTGTATGCTTCACCGAATGGGACATGGTGATGAATTAGTGCTAGCAGATGCTTTTTATCCTGGTGATTCTTTTAACTCTCGTGTGTTACGAGCTGACGGTGTAAGAATTCCAGCCCTTTTAGATGGGATAATGCGTTTAATAAACATTGATCCTTATGTTAACGATGCTATTGTAATGATGCAACCTGTAGAAGGTGATGAGCTTGATATGTCAGTTGAAAATTCTTACATGAAAGCTATTAAAAATATATACCCAGATGCACCATCTGTAACAAGAATTGGACGTTTTGAATTTTACGAAAGATCTAAAACAGCCTTTGGTGTTATTGTAACTGGAGAAACAGCTAAATACGGAAATATAATTATTAAAAAAGGTGTAGTACCTGTAGGGAAAGACTTTTTAGTATAAAAAAAATATAAGCAGAACAAGTTTAAATTTCTATAAGGAAAAATGAAGTGGCCACAATAAAAGACGTTGCACATGATGCAGGTGTTTCAACAGCTACAGTATCTCGAGTTTTAAATGGCGACAAAAAGGTTCTTGAGTCGACACGCGAGCTCGTGACTAAATCTGTTGAAAAGCTTGGCTACAGAATCTATCCGGCTGCAAGAAATTTAAAAAAAGGAAGAAGCCAAGCAATTGGCGTTATAGTTCCTGAATTATCAAACTACTTTTTTATGCAACTTTTTGAATATTTTGAACAAAAGTTACGTCTAAAAGGTTATTCAATGATTCTTTGTACTTCAAATGGTAGTATTGAAGAAGAAGTTGAAGTATTAAACTATTTGCAAGCTCAATTTGTAGAAGGTATTCTTGTTATTCCTGTAAGTATGGAACGACATCATTTTGAAGCAGCTCTTAAAACAACACCTATAGTATTTGTGGATAGAAGTTTTAGTGGTATTTCTGCAGATAGTGTTTTGGTTAATAATACCGATGGAACTTATGATGTTATTTCTTCATTGATACAAGATGGATATCGGGATATCGCCTTTATAGGTGGCGATGAAAATGCAATGACAAGCAGAGAACGCTATTTGGGGTATGAAAAAGCATTATTAGATGCTAATATTCCAATAGACTCAGGCATTGTTATGAGATTGGGGTCATCCATGGAAGCAGGCTATGCTGCCATGGATAAGCTTTTAAGAAGAATGTTAAAGGAAAAAAGTGCTAATAGTTGTGACAATGGTTTTCGACAACACGCTTTTTTTTGTGCAAACTTAATGACCTTACACGGAGCAACAAAGCGTGTTATGGAAGAAGATTTGGAAGTGCAGAAATCTATTACAGGCGCAGCCTTTGATGAGATTTTTTATGCTAACTTGTTTTTTTGGTGTAAGTATTTTGTTTCACAGCCGATTAGTGAAATGGGTGAAGTGGCAGTAAACTTATTGCTTGAAAGAATTGAAAATGATGACCAAGATGATTATAAAGAAGTTAGATTAAAAACTAAAGTTCTTAAATATAATAAGATGGTATAGTAGAAAGTGTAGTTTTATAAAAGATTACAAATAAATTTTGGTACTATAGCAATAGTATTTATTGCTTAAAATATATGATTTATGGAGGAACATATGGCAAAGTCAAGATTAATTGGGGATTATCCAGTAATTGGTATT
>CAYJLQ010000082.1:0-6707 GCA_964370725.1 uncultured Treponemataceae bacterium | reverse complement strand
GAAACAGTATCATCGTTGCAGCCTCCCTTCCCTTGTCGGTTATATTAAACTTTATTTTAATGAAGGTATTTGGTATATCCATAAACCTTATATCGCTCAGTGGGCTAGCACTTGCTGTAGGAATGATAGTCGATGCTTCCATTGTTGTAATGGAAAATATTTATCGCCATTTAGAAACAGACACACAACAAGATAAATCTTTGCAGGCCTTTAAGAAGCTTCTTGCAACTTCAGTATCAGAGGTTGTGCCTTCAATTATTGGCTCAACTATTACCAGTGTTTGTGTATTTGTTCCTCTTTCATTTACATCACAACTTACCGCAAGCATACTTGGAGATCTTGCACAAACGGTAGTGTTTACGTTAACTTGTTCTCTTTTGGTTGCTATTTTTGTTGTTCCTTTTGTTGCCTTTTATGTGTTTAGAAAACAAAAGACTCTTTCAATTACAGATAACAAGAAAAGTACGTTGAAAACATTTTCAGACACACTTGTAGCAAAGCTTTTTTCAGTGTATAAAACTATTCTTGAAAAACTCTTAGAAAAAAAGAGTCGTGGTATAATTTTTATTGTGTCATCGATTGCTGTGCTAATGCTTTGCTTACTAGTACTATTCCCGCAAATTACAAAAGAAATTATAGCACCTCCAAAAAGTAATATTATTGTTGCAAGTATACAAAATAGTGATGTAGAAGACCAACAAGCAATGGCACAAGGTGTTGCTCCAATTGAAGATGATATAATCAATAATTACCCCGGCATTGTACAAAAGGTGTTTACAGGAACTACAACCTGGAGAGGAACAGGTTATGCAAGCATCATGATTACACTTGATAGCTCCCGCTCTCTTGATTTTATGATAAACTCTTTAACAGAAAAATATGTTACAGAAGACCCATGGACGTATTCTTTTGTGTCATGGGATCCTGCAGAAATGCCACTTCCTGAAACCTATGCTCTATCGATTAGAGTTGAAGGCCCCGACAGAAAACAAATATTTGCCATTGAAGATCAAATAATTGATGTTATTAACAAAAGTGAGAATTACGGGCGTGTATGGGCAAAACCTTTTACTACCTTTACAAGTGAAATTGCACTGTATCCAAGAACACAAGCCTTTAGCTTAATTCCAGAGTATTCAGTTACAAGAATTGTATCTATGATTCAATATGCAATAAATGGGGCATCTGTTATTACCATGAATGTTGACGGAATTGAAACTGATATAGACCTAGAATATTCTGATTCTACCATTCAATCTATTGAAGATGTACAAAACTTTACCCTACCGTATCAGGGAAAAACAATTCCTGTAAAACACTTTTTTGATTTTGAAGAAACACAAGGTATAAGCGAGCTTTTTTCTATTGATGGCGATGAAGTGTATAAAGTGTATGCTAATATGAGACAGGGTGAGCCATCTCGCAATCAAGCAATATACGAAGCAGAAGTTAAAGAATTGGTAAAGGAAATTGAACTTCCCCAAGGCTATAGAATTATATTTGAAGACACACAAGCAGATATAAATGAAGCTATTTCATCACTAATTATTGCTCTTGGTTTAAGTATTATGCTCATTTACATTGTACTTGGCATTCAGTTTAACTCACTACGTATTCCACTGCTTATTTTGGTAACAATTCCCTTTGGATTTATTGGTGTTGTCTTAAGCTTGTTCGCCTTTAATTCAACTGTGTCTCTAAACTCAATGCTTGGGGTAATTTTACTTGGAGGAATTGTGGTAAACAATGCCATTATTTTAATTGACTTTTACCTTAATGTACGAGCGAACCACAAACACAATAAAGACGCTATTATGGAAGCAGTAAAACTTCGCTTCCGCCCAATTATTATAACAACGGCTACAACCATTTTAGGAATGCTTCCAATTGCCTTTGCAATAGGAGACGGGGCAAATGTTATTCAGCCACTGGGAATTGCAGTATCGGGTGGTTTAGCATTTTCAACATTCTTTACACTGTTTATGATTCCTACCCTTTTATCATTATTTGAACTAAAAAAGATTGAAGAATAAAAAAAGAGGCTTCCGAGTTTTTCGGAAGCCTTAACTTATTTTTTTGGAAATAATGTTGATAGTGGCGATAAATCCTCTGGAACAGACGCGGCAGCCAAATTTTCCTTTTGAATAGATTCATACACTTCTTGACGGAATACTTTTACATTTTTGGGTGCTTCAACTCCAATTTTTACTTGGTCACCCCGTACTTCTAAAATTGTAAGAGTAATATCTTCGCCTATTTTTATTTTTTCATTAATTTTCCGAGATAATATTAGCATCCGTCAATCTGCCTTGCTTTCGAACAAATCATGCTTTGTTTTCCACTTTGGGTCAAGTACTACAATTTGTCGAGCTTTTTTGTTTTTCCTGTTAATTACAACAGGCCCTTGTAAGTTTGCAGTAACTACTGCTGGTTTTGCTTTTGCAATAGTAATTATTGCAAGCACATAGACTTCTTCAGGGTTATCAATATCAAGAAGTTTTACAGTATCGTCATCAACATCAATTTCATATTCCGGAAAAAACAAAAACGGATCCACAAGATAAAATGACAAATTAGCATCTTCATCTGATTGTAAACGTAAAAGTGAATCTATTTCAGATGGCGATAAAGAAAAATTTGTAAAGCTTTCAAAGCCGTATAATCCTTGAGGAAAATGTATTAGTGTTTTCTCGTCGTTCAAAACTTCTTCCATATTTTTACCTTTTTAGTATACCTTATCTTAAATAATTAAGCAATGTGTTTGAGTATAATTCTGCAGCTGTACTTAGAGTTGCTTGTTTGGTATAATCGAGCATTTTCATATCAGTTATAGCTTCTGCAAGATCTATATCGCCTTCACGTGAAATCATTTGCGTTGAATTTAAATCGTTTGTTTGAGCAAGTTGAATTTTTGTTTCTGCTCTTTCATATTGAGCGCCAACTTCAGCTATTCTATGGGTTAAGTTTCCAATTGCACTATCAACGCCACCTAATACACGTCCACCAATTGTTTTTTGGTCACCTTTTAAAAGAGCATCTCTAAAGGCTATAACGCTATCAAATAATGAACCACCTGTAACATCAGCAGCTTCTCCAATATTGTATGGAGGGCGTTGGCTTGCATCTCTTATTATGCCTAAATCTTGCAGTGCTGTACCTGATTTATCTTCAATCCATAATTGTCTTGCATCAGTTGTTTGTAAATTAAGACCGTTAGTTACAGGGTCCAAGCTAGCTTTAACTGCAATTCCAGCATTATTTATTTTTGAAATAATTGAATAAACATTGTCACCTTCGTTAAGAGTAATATCGGTGCCGTCTACATTAATTATACTTTTTTGAGCTACTTGAAATTGCCCTGCATCTCTTTGTCCAATTAAACTTTGTTTTTCTGCCCAAAAAATATTGTTTCCGGCTTTATTCATTTGCATGTAATCGCCTTCATCAACTTCTATGTTATTGCCTTGTATAGATCCGTTATATCGCACTTCGGTAATTAGCGGAACAGAAGACCCTGCTACTGGACCTAGCTGTGCTTCAAATGCAGTATTTTGTGTTCGAGTTCCTGCAAATAAAGATGTGCCATCGGGACTTACTGCATTAGCTGAAGCTACTAGTTCATTTAATAATTCATTTACCTCAGCTGCAATATTATGCATATCATCTTTAGATAAAACACCGTTTGCTCCTGTAACAGCAAGTTCACGAACTCGCTGCATTACCTGTAGTGAGTGATCCATGTATCCTTCAGAAACTGAAAATTGATCAACTAATGTTTGAGCATTTTTTTCAAATTGATTTACGCGGGTATTATATGATTGATAGCGAACTAGTCGTCCTGCCCCTAAAGGGTCATCACGTAAATTTTGAATACGTTGCTGTGTACCTAATTTATTTTGCATATTGTTTGAACGATGTTCTTGCAAGCGCAAATTATATTGAACATCGTTATTTGATAAATTTGAACTAATTCTTCTCATAGTCTTCTCCTATGTATATACACTCAAGCCATTAACGGCTGTTTATATTTTAGACCCCAAGTCTATTTATAACAGTATCTAAAATCTCATCAATTACTGTTACAAAACGAGCGGCAGCATTATATCCATGCTGAAACTTCATAATGTCTGCTAACTCTTCATCAATATTTACACCAGAAATAGAATCTCTTAAATTTCTTAAATCTGTCATTATTGCATTTTGGCTAAACATATTAATTTCAGCTTGTTCACCTTTAAGCCCCACATTTGTTACGCTTTGTGCAAAGTAGTCATCAAATGTTTTAGCGTCCCCAATCATAACACTATTATTTCTAAGAGCTGCAATTTCTAAGGCTGCAGAACCATCTCCTGCTTCAAAAAGGCCATTGGTGGTAGGCTTACTAGCAGCAACTGACATTACGTCATTTTTAATTGCTTGATTTATGCTTACATATCCTGATGGATTTAATACTGGAGATACAGCATATTGAGTTGCTTCTTCTCCATCGGTTCCAGCTCCTGCTAGTGTTTGAACAGCATTAGCTGTACCAAAGTCATACGCATTAGCCTCTCCACTACCTGCTAAGATACCTGAATATCCAACTAAAAATTGTCCTGAATCTTCAACATGTCGAATAACAAAATCTGGGTTATCAATAGAAGATGCAGTTGTTGCCTTCAATACAAGATTATTATTTCTATCTAAAGAAGCTTTTACCTCTGCTTGAGAGTCGTTAATACGATTAATAATTGTTTCAATTGTGTCTGTCGGACTATAAGGAACTTCAACATCGCCAGTGCTACCTGAGAATGTCATAACACCTGCAAGCCCTGTTTGTTCTTGAGGATCTAAAACGTTTGTACCTGTCATTCTAAATATATAGGTAGAATCTTCTACTCCATCGCCATCGCTATCATAGTTACCGAGCGCATTGTTAACAAAAGGTTCTTCAACAAAGAAATCTAAGCCTGTTGTATTATTCATGCCTACTGCATTTCTGTGAATATCGTTAACCATATCGGTGAATTCCATAGTCATGGTGTTTAAGCTTTGCATTTCTTGTCGTAAATCAACATCGCGAAGTTCGATTAAAGCTCCAACTTGACCTCCAGAAAAATATGCATCATTTCCTGTATCTGACCACACTACTTTAGAGTACCCATTGTTATCAACTTGAGGAATAACATCAAAACTTCTTGAAAGGCCACCTTGAACTAATATGTGTCCATCTACATGAACCATAAACTCGTCTGGGTCACGATTATCGGTTGTAATATTTACAAGATTTGAGAGTTTTTCTACCATTAGATCGCGTCTATCGAGTAAGTCGTTGGGATTATCACCCATTGCTTTTGAGCGAACTATTTCTTTATTTATTTCTGCAATTTGAACTGCATATTCATTTACTTGTTCAATACTACCTTCAATATCGCCATTAAGGATTTTACCAATTCCTTCTAACGAAGTAAATCTTTGGTGAACGGAGTCTACTAATGATTCTCCACGGCTAACTACAGCTTGACGTGCAGCTTGTGATTCAGGATAAATTGAAAGCTCTTGCCATGACTGCCAAAACTTGTCCATATTAGTACGAATTGAAATATCAACAGGCTCATTATACACGTTTTCAAGCATAACATAGTATTCTTCACGTGTTTTCCAATAAGATTCTTGATTTGTTTGTGCAACGATTCTACTTTCTAAAAGCTCATCTCGAACACGTTCGATGCTCATTACATCGATACCTTGCCCAATTTGTCCTGGGCGTTCTGCTCTTGAAAGATCAGGTCTATATAGAGGATCAAAAGCTCGTAAATTTACTCGTTGTCTAGAATATCCTTCAGAGTCGGCATTACTTATATTATGTCCTGCAGTTTGAATTGATTGGCTTTGCGCCATGAGACTTCTTTTTCCAATTTCAATACCACTAAAACTTGACATATTTACTCCTTCTGAGTTTTGTGCCGTAAATAGCACTCAATTTATACATATTAAACAATAGCGTTTAAAATAACTGACTTAGGCTGATTTTTTATTACCTTTCCAGTTGATGAATACAATTTATTTCGTCTTTGAGGTAGCACATTATCAAACACGCCTTGTAAAAACTCTTGAGTTATTCGTATGTATTCATTAATTGCATCATTTTCGATTTTTGAAACTACCAATTTTTGTCTTACTTGGTGAAAATTTTCTATAATGCATTTTTTAAACTCTTCAGGTACTATATTTGCTATTGTAAATATATCATCTGAGTTTTGAGGATTAAGCTTTAAACTTTTTTCGATTCTTTTTGCTTCTAAATTTGCAAAGCTCTTGCCTAATTTATTTACTTCGCGCACAGCTTCTTGTAGCTGGTCCCAGTTTTTACTTGTTACAGCGGATCGTACAATTTGTTGTTGAACAATTATCGCGCCTAAAACTTCATTTTGGCTTACAAGAGTTTTATACAAATCTTGACTAATACATTTTATTCTCTCATTCATACATCGGTTCCTCATTATATTATCGGTTTTTAAAAAAAATACTTAATATAATGAGTTTTTTTTAATAAAAAAAGCGTATAAATTCTTTTATTTTATGTAACCTTTTTTAGGTGTAGTTGTTGTTATTATATAGATACTAGCAGAGCAGAGTGCGGTATCATTCTAGAATCCTTCTAGAACAAAAACAACAAACTTTTTTCTGCATCCTCCTCTCCTTTTGCCCCTTTTTGCTTTCAAAAA
>CAYJLQ010000081.1:0-6752 GCA_964370725.1 uncultured Treponemataceae bacterium | reverse complement strand
TTCACCTGTTTGAACTTCTAGTAATAGTTTTACACCTTTAAACTCTTCATGCTTAGCTATTTCTTGTAATAATTCTATTCTATCAACCGACTGAATACAGTTTACAAAGGGAAGTATTTTTTTTACTTTATTTCGTTGCAGAGAACCGATAAGGTGTAAATCTAAATCAGGTAAATCTAAGCCGGTAAACTTTTCTTCAGTTTCTTGAACTCTATTTTCACCAAACAATCTTAAACCGCACTCATATGCCTCTATTATTTCTTCTACTGGATGAAATTTGCTTACAGCCATAAGCTTTACAGAATTATCTTCTCTATGAGATTTTATTGCAGCATTATTAATTTTTTCCTGGAGTATAGTAATGTTATCTTTTATACTCACATTACGCCCCCATTGTCATAACTAATATCGCTTAAATGTAGTAGTGTTTCAATTCCTAGTTTTTCTGCTCGCACACTTGCATCTATTCCAGCTTTTTCTAAAATCTCTTCTGCTTTTTCACTACTAGAATAGAATTTGCTTAAATTGTTTTTTATTGTTTTTCTACGAGATACAAAAAGAGATCTTTGTATTTTCATAAAATGTTCGGGACTTTTGCAATTTGGAAAGTTTTCTTTCCTTGTAAATAAAACCGACCTAGAATCTACATTTGGTCTAGGCCAAAAGCTTCCACCCGACAAATCCATTATAGGTGTAATATCATAGGCCCACTGACAAAGCACAGAAAAAGAAGAATAGTCGCTTGTGCCTGGCTTTGCAGCCATACGAAGTGCAACTTCTTTTTGAACCGTGAATACACATCTATCAAAACGAACACCAGCAGAAATAGTATCGGCAATAATTGTAGCTGCAATGTTATACGGAAGATTTCCACATAATCTTGAAGGAATACCCTTTTCAGCTTCCCCCTTCCATGTTTTTAATACATCACCTAGAACAATTGAAAACTTGTCCTTTTCTTCATAGTCTTCAAAAATATCGTGTAAGGCTAAAGCAAAACCTCTATCAATTTCAAATGCTGTTACAGTTGCGCCTCTTTCAAGAACGCCTTCTGTTAAAGCTCCTAAACCTGGGCCTATTTCCCACACTTTCATACCTTCTTCTACAGAAAGCATATCAGATAATTTTTCTCTAGCGCTAGCATTAACTAAAAAATTTTGACCAAACTTTTTTTGCATGGCCATATCTCTGTTTTCTAAAAAAGCCTTTAAAGCTTGTGGAGAATTATAATCAATTTTTTTACTCATTGTGCAAACCTTTACTTAAAACTGTATCGATGGGAACTGTGCAAACCATAAAACAGTAAACTCTAAAACTCGATACACTAAATTTATTATATCACCAATTGGCAATAATAGGAAGGGGATAGCCATACTTATTACAATACTAAAAAAACCGAGCACTAAAAAGCCCAAGGCTAAGGGAGAAACTATAACCGATGAAACAATTCCAATAGGCATAATGGTTCCAAATAATGTTATCGTAACTGGAGCCGTACATATTTGTGCACCAATTGACGCAGATAAAGGGCTAGCAAGTTTTTCAGGAAAAAGACGTACCAACCATGGCTTTACAGCATACTCAGCTATTGAAATACCAACTAAAGCTCCATAAGATAACATAAAGGCAGGAGTATATGTATCCATTGGAAAAAATGCAATATGTATTAAAAAAGAAGCTGATAATATACGTAATAAACGCACACAAGTATACGATGGGCTTATAAAACGATAAAGAACCTCTGAATTACCTGAAACACCCGGTAATGAGCAAAACTCTAATAAAAGGCTTAATAGAGTGCATATAAGGGCTCTGAGGATGGACGGAGAGGCACCTGCAAACCAAACGAACAATATAACTGCACATAAAGAACATATTGTAGCAATGTTTTTCCCTGCTACCAACTTTCCACTACTTAAAGCAATACCGGCAAACAGTGACAAGTGCATTCCAGACAAAGCTAATATATGAGATAAACCTGCACTCCTAAAACCATCTGCCAATGTAGCACTTGTATACTCCCTTGAACCAGAGAGTAAAGCTAGTAAAAGACCTCCTGCATCACCCCATGCATATAAAAGTCTCTTAAAATCTAGCCTAGATAGGGCGCGTATTTTACTTAATGCTGAATCCCAACCATTTGAAGACATAGTGTTTGCTATATACAGGGGCATTTGATTAGAGCTTTCTTTTTCTGTTTTAAGATATGTTACTGAAGAATTAAAAAGGAGGCCTTTCTCTACAATAGGTGTAGAAAGGCCCGCCTTTGAATGAAGTTTTGAATATAGTTTTCCAGGATACAAAGCCTCAACGATTGTAGATGGAACAAGAAGTTGTATATGACCTTGAGCAATTGAACTTGCTAAATTACTTTTTACCCAAGCTACATCAACGCTAACCGAATAATAATTGCCACTTGCAGTTTTTGTAGGGTTCGATACTACCCTACCTTCAAGTTGAATAATGCTTTCATCTTGAATAATTGAATTAAACACATTTCTGTTTACAATGGGAACAAAGCCTGAATACACTAATACTGCAACAGTAATAGCTGCTACAACAGATGGAGAGAAAAATAATTGATTGTTACATTTTACCACTTCAAAGTAACCAGCGCATCTCTCGCTGCTAGTATAATGTTTTCAGGATATTCTAGATATGTTGTGTAAAGCAAAGCATCAAACGCAACCTTATCTCCTAACATGCCAAGAGATTGAATAACAGCAAGTACTATCGAATCACTGTAGGTTTTGTTCTCCTCTTGAAGCATGTTCAATTCTTCAAGATATTCTGATAAATGTTGGCCTGCATTACCAGATGATAATTCGGTAAAAGCCTTTATAACTTCTACAAAAGATTCATCAGGTAAAAATCCTGCTTCAAATTGCTCTTTTGCAACAAAGAAATAGTCGGTAATTAGACTTGCTGAACGTGTCCAAGAAATTCGCACTAATTCTCTAATTGCTTCCATTTGCAGCGCAATTGTAAACTCATCAACAGTGGAAACATCACCTATATTTATTATAGTGCTCGATAATGCTTTTTCAGACATTTCTGCCTTAAAAAAATCAGAATTTCTAGTATTTTTTAATACAATTAATAATGTATAGTACTTTTCGCTAGGAGTTCCCTTTTCTATGAGAGAGCGAATGTAATTCTCATTTCCACCTTTAAGATTAGTTAGCGATTGTAAGGCAGCATTTGAAATATCTTCATCATCGCTATATGCATACGCTTGGAATAAAACTGAAAAAGATGATGGATCTGCAATGTTTCCCAATACTTCAATAGTTAAATAAAGAATATCTTTTTGAGACTCAGTACCCGAATCCAAGAGAGACTGTGCATAGTCATTTACTAGTGTTATTAATTCATTGTTTTGAATTGTAGTAGTTGAAAAAACGGTTAATAAATCCAATAGTAATGCTGGGTCAGATGTAAGAGTAAAAAGTGATTCTAATTTTGGAACAAGTGCTGTTAAATTATTTTCACTACTTTTTTGAACGAGAGAACGTGCTAAACTAATATATTCTTCATCATCGAAAAGAAGTGAATAATTGGCATTTATAAAATCTAAAGCTACAGCCCAAAGTTCTTCATGCGTATTACCATCATTATTAGCAGTATTGATTATTTGACTTTTTTCAGAAAGATTTCCTTTCACAAAATCTCGTAGATTTGCATCATTAGCTTGTGAAAAAACATTGATGCTAAATAGCATACTAATGAGCATAATAATAATTTTTGCATATTTTTTCATAACATAATTCCTATAATTCTCAAATATCTTAATGCATTTTTAACATAGCTTCTACAGCTTGTTTTTTATCAGCAACTTCAGAAGCACTATACATCTTTGTTACTTCAGTAGTATTTGCAGTAGCATTATAGCCCTTTTGGGAAGATTGTGCAACACTATCTTTATTCTCAGTTAAAAATGTGTATACATAGGTTAGTACTTTATTTTTTTCTTCATCGCCCATTTCAAGACACTGAAAATGAAGTCTGGATACATTCATTGCTTCGTTATATTCAACACCTCGAACTACCCCATTCATAACAATAACATCATCTTCTAATAAGAATTCTAAGCGCAACCTCAAATTAGCTTTTCCTTTTCCACCAATTCTAATAGAAGCTCCGTCTTCAGAAATATCTTCCACAAGACATTTTAAACCTGGAATATCAGATTCATCTATACTTTCAACTTGGCGTGATTGCACAAATAAAAATCCTCGCACATTGCATTCACATCGAATTGCAGAGCGTTTTTGAGTTCTTAAAATTTTATCAGTATGTGGTAAAAAAAGAGAAACATGGCTTCCGAACTGCATAGAAGCTCTTACCTTCGCATCAAATACATATGATGCATCATCATAGCGATGGAAGTATACTGATATATCTTTTTTATGCCAATCGGTACTTGCAATAACTACTTTTTTATTTCGAAGTGGTAATGATATTACAAGTTCGCGCCCATTGTTTACAACTTGCGAAGTAAATACGCCATAACCTTTTAAGAGTATATGTAAGCGTTGTCCTAAGGCTATAGATTTAGTAGTTTTAATACCCTTGTTTTTTCTTGGGTCTAAGTCAACCTTTGTTCTATACTCATATAGTTTTGAAAGTAGTTTTTTAGTTTTATCTGAATCCTGAGTGTTAGCTATTCGGGCATCTTTTTTTACTTGTGCAATACTTCTATCAATTGCAGAAACAGAAATAAATAAAGATGCAGGATTATCTATATCCACAGTTGAGCTTAATCTCCAAAGAAGACTTATGTCGGAAAAAGAAAATCCCGCATCTAAGCCACTCGCATAAAATGTGATTACTGAAGAAAAAACAACAAAGAGTCGAATAAAAATAAAAAGCACAAAAACTGTACCTAAAATAGGCAAAAGTATATACATAAATCTCCTTTTATTATACTATACTATAGGTTGTATGAAAACAAAATACTATTTACTTGATTTTTTTGAATTTTTTCTACTTTTTTTCGCTTTTATAGTACCTGCACTACTAACTAAGCCCCAATCTAACATTGTTTTAAACGTTTCATACCAGCCAATTACTATTCTTATTCAAATTTTAATTATCATATACCTTTTAATGCGCATGTATGATATTGGTATTTCATTTCGAAAACAGCCTATTTTTTCTTATTCAGTTTTAGTTAAGGATATAAAAAACAGTGCAATAATATATGCCTGTCTAATAATTATTGGCTTGAGCAGTAATTTTTTTGATAGCGTATTAGCTTTATCAAACAACGAGCTTATTGCCATTCCGCCTAACTCAAATATGTCTTGGGTATGGTTTATATTTTCAGTTATTACTTTGGCCTGTTTTGAAGAAGTAGTTTTTAGGCAGTTTTTACCAGAAAAATTATTATATTTTTTAAGACTAATTCCAAAATACAAAGATGTCCCTTTAAAGTATAAGAGTAAAATACAGCTAGGTGTAGAACTACTTATAATTATACTTTTTGCTATGGGGCATAGATATCTTGGCCTATTTGGCATACTCTCTGCATTTTTTTCTGGGGTTATTTTAAGAATATCAATAATAAAAACACACACTATTGTGCCCGCTTGCATAGCACACTCAATAAATAATATAGTTTCATTTATTGTGGTGTTTTATTTTATATAACTATATTGCAGTATACGGAATAATTACAAGAAAGCGACCGTTTTTTACATTAATTTCTGTTTTCCGGTTTTGCTCACTATATGATTTACATATTCTATTACTAACGCTATATGCACTATTTTTCCAATCTACAGAATCTAAATTCCATTCCAAGCCAGAAGAAGTAACATATCCATTATTACCAATTGCAAAAACGGAAACAGTATCTCTCTCTGTTAGATTAAACATTTGCGTTGAATGTGTATTTTCATCGAGTAAATAAACAACTTGTTCTTTGCAAAGCCAAATATTTGGATAATACATTCCTTCAAATACTTTTAATAAAGCTAGTGTATGATCAAGCCTTCCACCATCACCACCAACCAAAACTATGCTCGTAGCACCCATTTTTTTTGCTTCAAAAAGAGCTAGCTCTGTATCTGTAAAGTCTTTGTCTTTTGGAAATGCTTTCACTTTTTCTTTTGATAAGGCTAGAGCAGCTTCATTATTAACAATACTGTCCATATCGCCAACTAGAAGATCGCAATTAATACCATATGACAAGGCAGCATCAAAACCAGAATCAGCTGCAATCACATAGTCAATTTTTGAAATTGAAGCGATTAATTTTTTGAAATTCTTTTTTGTAGGTTTCTGTCCACCTGTAAAAATGAGTACATTCATGTGTTTAGTATAGTGATTTTTATTCGTTGCGAAAAGTACCTTATTCACAATTTTTTTAAAATATGATATACTCTAATATATGTTAAAAGCATTAAGCATACCACCACTTTTACAAAAAATGTCTCCTTATTTTTCCAATGCTGGATTTGAAGCTTGGCTCGTTGGTGGTGCTGTAAGAGATATGCTAAGAGGAAAGATAGCGTCAGACTATGATTTAGCAACAAATGCTAATCCTCAAGAAGTAAGTAAAATATTTAAACACGTAATAGAAACGGGTATAGACCATGGAACGGTTACCGTATTGTTTGTGGGTGAGCATATTGAAGTAACAACTTTTAGAACTGAAAGTGATTATTCCGATGGGCGACATCCCGATTCAATTGAATATGCTTCCAGCATTGGAGAAGATCTTTCTAGAAGGGACTTTACAATAAATG
>CAYJLQ010000080.1:0-6802 GCA_964370725.1 uncultured Treponemataceae bacterium | reverse complement strand
CCAAGGTCAATGTTATTTCTGATAGCATTTAACTCTTCTGTTTCTTCTTCAAGTAATGTTGCTGATTCGATAGCTTTCTCGGTTAAAGATGTAAGCCATTTGTTTACAACAACGCCAAATGCATATAAAATAATAAAAACACCAAAGTAACGTGCCCCTAGAGCGACATCGTATGTTTGGTTAACAAAAAGTGCATAAAATGAAAAAAGAACCGACAACCAAAACACAATTCTTGAAAGTGTTCTTTTCATTAAGTAAATAATAACCGTTGGAACAAGTAAAAGCCAAGCTGGAGAACTCATACCTGATGCCGCAGTAAAAAGCATATACATTGCAAAAATTGTATAAAACCCTGACGCAAGCCCCGCGGGCACCCATAGGCTAACTTTTGTTCGCGCTAATAGAGTCATAAAAATTAGCACTACAAATAAAATAGCATCTAAGTAAAGCATGAAGGTTGATACGGTTCTAGTTATAATATTTAGGATGAAAAAAATTAGAACACCAAGAATTCCTGTTAGCATGAGTCCATTAAAAAGGGCATAGGTAGTACTTTCTCTTGTATCAGTAACATTCTCACCACCAATATGGGTGTATTTCCCAGAGAAAATTATATTTGTTAATAGCGCTTTTAGTTGTCTCATGTGGTGCCCTTTAATGCAACTGTGAGTACAAAGTTATATTGTTCGTTTACTGTGAATGGAATACATATTGCACGTGCATTTTGACTTGGCCAAAATGTTTCGTGATTTGCGCCTTTTACAATTGTAGGCAAAGATATAACTAGTCTAAACATTTCTTCTAAGTCTTTTTTAACATTTCCAGCAATAATATTAATTATTTCTCCAACGGCATCGACTACAATGTCATCGATAGCAGAATGCTTGTCTCCTGTTAGTACATCTGCAACATAAATGGCAAAATCTTGTTTCATGGAAATAGCAACAGCTCCTTGAGCTTCTCCTGTTAGTCCAATTACACCTGAAATATCCCAGTTTGTTGTTTCTGTTTTTTCAATAAAAAAAGGATTTTGAGGTATTGCATTAATGCTTAAAAAAGATTCACAAACATTTTTGCAAGTATCAATAAAAGGTTGCACAAATTTTTCCATTAAAGTCTCCTTAGAATGTTAAGTTTGAAATAGTTTTTACAAATGCTGCTTGATTTAATGGCTTGATTAAATATGCAGTAATACCATGTTTAACTGCTTCTACAACATTGTATTTTGCAGCTTCACTGGTTATCATAACAATTGGAAGATCTTTTATAGCTGGGGTATTTCTTACTTTTTTTAGTAAGTCAAGTCCAGAAACCATAGGCATATTCCAGTCTAATAAAACAAGGTCAATTTTATGTTCTGATAGTATATGCAAAGCTTCTGCCCCGTTGCGGGCCTCTTTATATTCGCAAGGAATATTAAGAGCTGTAAAAGAGTTTTTTACGATATTGCGCATGATGTGTGAATCATCTACGACTAAAATAGTTTTCATGTTGCCTCCTTTTTGAAACACAATTTATTTTTTTGTCCTAAATATTAAAGAGAAATCTATTTAAATAGATAACAATCTTAATATGGTTAGAGTTACAATATTTGTTAGTTTTTTAAATAAATTGTACCTACATACTGGTAGGATGCATAAAATACTGGCCCATAGACGATTCGAACGTCCGACCTATTGCTTAGGAGGCAATCGCTCTATCCAACTGAGCTAATGGACCATGAGGGAATGAACCCTGCTATCTTTTCCAAACGAGAAGTAATGCGCCCATTACTAAAAGGTGAGCTGAAAGACTTTTTAGGAAAGCTAAAAATGCAGCTAAGCTTGCGAATGCACCATCTAATAAACCACCTGCTCCAAGAATGTCAACAAGCACTATTACTACGATCCATACAATCACAATAATAAACACAAATAGGTTTGAAATTTTTCCTGTATTGATAAAAAAGTTGAGGAATAAAAATACACCTGCAATTAGTTCACAAATACCTAAAAGAATAATTATGAAATTTGCGAAATCTCCATCAAAAAGACTATGTACTGCTGATGCAATTTCGTTTCCGTTAATGCCTGCTTGTATTCGTCCAAAAAAACCACTGTCAAGTTGAAGAGTTAATATACCTGAAGCAATTAAAAATAATGCTACAGCCAATTGTAATACGATTGAGCTTAATGCTCTTTTTGATGTTGCCATTTTGTTACCTCCAAAATACTGCCTAACATATTATCGGATTTTTATTTTTAATACAAGAGGAAAAGTGCTTAAAACAACAATATTTGTAATTTTGTCACAATGATTTTTAAAAATATATGTTTTTTAGTCTTTTTTTACTTTTGCTTCTTTGTCTGTGTTGTTCTAACTACGAGTAATGCAAGCCCTCCAACAATCATTGCAAGGCAAAAGAGCTGGCCTGTTGATAAATTTAACCATGATTGGTTAAAATATATAGGAGAATTTGGTTCTGCAGTTATCCTATAACCAATATCTGCATCTGGCTCTCTGAAGTATTCGATTATGAATCTAAAAAAACCATATCCAATTGTATATAGCGCAGTTGAAAAGCCTGTAAAAGGGCTCTTTTTTCTTAAAAACCAAAGAATTAAAAACAGTACAATGCCTTCAAAAAGAGCTTCGTAAAGTTGGCTTGGATGGCGTGGTAAGTTTACTAACACTGTGTCTGCTGTTATTGGAATGCCAGCTTGCTCTGCAATTTGTTTAACCCATGGTATTGATGCAGAAAATTTTGGCGCAGTAGGGAAAATTATTCCCCAAGGGGCTGTTGTAATTCTACCATATAATTCTGCATTTAGAAAGTTTCCGAGGCGGCCAAATGTGTATCCTAGGGGAATTGAAATTGCCATTGCGTCTATCCATTGAAGCATTGAGCGTTTTTTTATAAGGCACCATACTACCATTCCTATAAAACCGCCAACAAAACCCCCGTGGTATGACATTCCAGCAAAGCCAGTGAAAATACCTGCTTCGTTAAAGGGCCAAAAAATAAGCCAAGGTTTTTGCCAGTAGATTCCAGATGTATCATATACAAGTGTTCCAAAAATCCGTGCACCGAGCAAAAGCCCTACTATCCCATATGAAAAAAAACTGTATACATCGTCATCTGTTGTAACGGTATTTAATGTGTTAAGTCTTTTTTCTTTAACAAGTTTTCTAAAAACAAAAATTGCTGTTCCAAATGCAAATATATACATAAGTCCATACCATCGAATAAGGCTTAGGATTGGTACACCAGGGAAAACCTCTGGTGTAATCCATGAGGGATATGGTAAAGAAAGAATCATAGTTTAAATCCTTGTGAATGCGCTTTTAAAATTTTAGATTTTAAGAGATTGTTTGCATTTCTAAGTTGTGTAATTTCATATTGTTGGGACTTTATTGTATCAGCAAGGTCTGCAGTTGTAAGAGCGCCAGAACCAATTAGATCTTCAATGTATGACATTTTTGAATCATAATCACTATCCGCTTCTTGTTCCATATTATCAAAGCTATTAATAATATGAGTGTCGTTTTCGAAGTGAGTTTTTTTAGACTGTATTACTTTGTCTGCAATTCTGAATACCGATTGGGATAAAATGGACTGAGGTTTGTATACAGTAATAGGTATTCTTGATGACAATGAAACATCTTGCATTGGGTCTCTAAAAATAATGCCTAGGTAATCGATATCAAGTCCAAGGTAATCTAAGCATGATTTTCTAATTTTTAATGCTCTGTCGGCTGTTTTAGGGTCTTCAATCATATTCATTATGAGGCGTGGTCTAAATTGACTCATATGCTGTGCGAAAATTTGGGCATTTTGAGGGTCAACTTTTGCAATGTTTTCCATTAGTTTTGGAATATATACTTGTTGTAAGTCTTTAGGATTTGCCTTCATGCGTTCTAGGTATTGATATGCTGGTGATTTTTTAGGGAAGGAATTGTACATTAATCTAAATACTGCGTTTTTTAAGAAAAGGTATGCATTTAATGTTGCTGTTACAGTTGGGGCTGTAACAAGAATTCCTTGAGGGGAAAGTAGGAACATATCTAAGATGGTAAGGTGTGTTCCAGCCCCTAGGTCTAGGAGTAAGTAATCTGCTTGTACACTTTGTAAGTGGTTTATTAATGAGCGTTTTTTTGAATAAGGTATTGCAGTTAGGCCTGGAATTTCTGAATCGCCTGGAATAAAGCGAACATTTTTATATCCTGAAGGGACAATTATATCTTGGAATTTTGAGGCTCCAGATAAGAATGTTCCAAGTCCTACACTTGGAATTTGTATGCCGAATGCAAGGTGAAGATTTGATGCGCCAATGTCTAAGTCTGCTACTATAACATCTTTTCCTGCTTTTCCCAACGCGATTGCTAAATTTGCTGCTACGAGGCTTTTTCCAACGCCACCTTTTCCACTAGCTATAGGTATAATTTGCATATTATCCTTCCGATGTATTTTCTTTTGAATTATTTTTATATAATAGTATAAAGCTTAGTATAACATCTATTGTAAAAAAAATCACTATCCAAATGATGTTTTCTAGCAAATAACCTCCATCTATTGAAACATTATGAGCAATATTTTGTATGTAGGTAACTATAAAGAATGTAAATCCAGTAGTAGAAGCAATTTTTTGTATAACAAAAATAAAAAGACATGTATTTGTTATAGACTTTTCGTTTTCTTCACTGTGACTATTTTTATGTGCTGAATACATTGTATAAATGAGTAAAAATGGTGTACAAAAAAGAGGTGCTGAAACGTACCAGCCAAAAGGAGGTTGGTGCATTGAGAGATTAATGTGTATGCTTAGAAAAAAAAGGAGTCGTCCTAGTTCATATAATGCGAGTAATAAAGAGTTTGTTTTTTTCATTCATTTACAAGTATATACTATATTAATGATACTCGCAAGCTTTTTTTAAAAGAAAGCCCTGCTTCAAAAGCGAAGCAGGGCTTGTAGGAGCATGTTTGTTTTTATTTATACAAAATATTTGTGTAAATATTTTCGTACAATTCTTGTTTTCCTGATTCAACTTTTAAGTTATTGTATTCAGGAGCGAGTTTTGCAAGTTCTTCAAAAGATAATTCTTTTTTAGCGAATTTTGCACCATTTCCAGAGTCAAAAGATGCATATCTGTCTTTGCGCATTTTTGCAAGACGTCCATCTTCTCTCATTGCTACTGCTTTTTCAAGTCCTAGTGCGAATGCATCCATACCACCAATGTGAGCAATAAATAAATCTTCTTGGTCGGTTGAGTTTCTTCTGATTTTTGAATCGAAGTTTAATCCACCTGTAGTAAAGCCACCCATTTCAATGATTGCATCCATAGCTAGTGTAGTTTGAGCAACATCGTTAGGGAATTGGTCTGTGTCCCAACCGTTAATAAAGTCACCACGGTTTGCGTCAACTGAACCAAGCATTCCATTTTCTACACATACGTTTAATTCATGGTAGAAGTCGTGCCCTGCAAGTTCTGCATGGTTTGCTTCGATGTTTAGTTTGAAATCTTTGTCTAAACCGTAGAGGCGTAGGAATCCCATTACAGTTTCTGCATCGAAATCATATTGATGTTTTGATGGTTCCATTGGTTTTGGTTCAATATAGAAACAACCTTTGAATCCTTGTTTTCGAGCATAGTCACGAGCCATTGTTAAGAATGTAGCCATGTGTTCTTGTTCTTTTTTCATTTGAGTGTTTAGAAGACTCATGTAACCTTCACGTCCACCCCAGAATGTGTATCCTTCGGCACCTAATTTAATAGCTGCATCGATACATGTTTTTACTTGGAATGCTGCATGAGCTACTACATCAAATTGAGGGTTTGTTGCAGCCCCATTCATGTAACGTGGGTTTGAGAATGCGTTTGCTGTAGCCCAAAGGAGTTTTACACCTGTTGCATCTTGTCGTTCTTTAAACAAGTCTGTAATTTTGATAAGATTGTTTTCGCTTTCAGCTAGAGTTTCACCTTCTGGGCAAATATCTCTATCGTGCCAGCAGTAGTATGGTGCGCCAATTTTTGTGATGAATTCGAATGCAGCATCTGCTTTGTTTGCAGCATTTGTCATTGCGTCACTTGAAGAGTTCCAAGGGAATTCCATTGTTCCTGCTCCGAATGGGTCTGCACCATCTGCGCAAAATGAATGCCAGTAAGCAATCCCAAAGCGTAAGTGGTCTTTCATTGTTTTTCCAGCGATAACTTTGTTTTCATCGTAGAATTTAAATGCTAATGGGTTTGTAGAATTTGGTCCTTCATACCCAATTTTCCCAATTCCAGGAAAATATTCTTTTGATCCTTTAAAAAATGACATAATGTCTCCTTATTAATTATTATTTATATAATGGCATAACCGCTTCTAGTTGGGTTATATATGCCTTATATGCTTCATTGTATTTTTCTACATTTGCAGCAATTGGTAGTGCGCCAGAATCTTCATTAAGTTTAATGTGTTCTTTGCAAAGTTCTCCCATTGTTGCAGGTGTAGCTTTATCGTGGTTTTGGAGGCACCATAGCGCTTGAATTGCAGACCCTAGTGCTGCAGCTTCATCTAATACAGGCATTTTTACAGGAACGTTTAAAACATCTGCTACAATTTGTCTCCATAATGCGCTTTTTGCTCCTCCACCAATGAGTCTTATTTCTTTTGGTGAAAAGCCTAGTTTTTGGAACGAATCTAATCCGCCTCGCATAGCAAATATTGCGCTTTCCATTGCAGCACGACAAATGTTTTCTCGAGAGGTATTAGCTGCTGTTAAGCCTGTAATACTTGCCCTACCGTTTGGAAGGTTTGGTGTTCTTTCTCCGTTAAAGA
>CAYJLQ010000079.1:0-6916 GCA_964370725.1 uncultured Treponemataceae bacterium | reverse complement strand
GAACATATTTCAAATGAAGAAGAGATTCCTAATGAGATTATAATAAATCAAGAACTATACGAAAGCGAAGCTGACCCAATATTATCGGAAACAGAAAGAGTATACGGAATACAATATCTCTATCCGTGGCAAAGAATGGTTGTTGAGAATATTTTTGATGCAGCAAAACATGGAGAAAGAGGGAATCAAATTGTACTACTTCCAACTGGAGCAGGAAAATCGCTTTGTTTTATGGTTCCAGCATTATTTTTACAAGGGCCAACCCTTATTCTTTATCCGCTTTTAGCTTTAATGAGTGACCAAGCAAGAAGGATGAAAGAAGGTGGGCAAGATGTTGTTGTTTTTAGAGGAGGTCAAAGTCCTCAAGAGAGAAAAGAAAACTTTGCAAGCATACACAATGGCGCAAGGTTTATTCTAGCTAATCCTGAAGTATTGCAAAATGAAAATCTAATACAAGAATTAAAAAAATGTAATATCTCACATATAGCAATTGATGAAGCGCACTGTGTTTCAGAATGGGGAGATACATTTCGCCCTGCATATCTTACCCTTGGTACAATTTTAAAACAGCTAGAAGTCCCAGTAGTTACTGCTTTTACAGCTACAGCCTCTCCAGAAGTATTAGACAGAGTTTCAGAAGTTCTTTTTGACAATAATGCTCATATAGTGCGAAGCGAAAGCGACAGACAAAACATACGCTATTATGTTACGTGGGCATGTGCAAAAACAAAATGTTTAATAGAAACAATAATGAAAGAAAGCCGCCCTCTCATTGTATTTTGCTCTAGCAGGAATAGATGCAGAGAGCTAGCCCTAGTTTTGCAAGATTTTTTGTTGAGACAAGGAGAAAGTGACACGGTAAAATTTTATCACGCAGGATTAACGAGAGAAGAAAAAACAAATGTTGAACAGTGGTTTTATCCAAAAACAGATGCCATACTGGTAAGCACCTGTGCCTTTGGAATGGGTGTAGATAAAAAAGATATAAAAACTGTTATACACTATGAAGCACCATCAACGGCAGAAGCATACATACAAGAGGCAGGGAGAGGAGGCAGAGATGGATCGGTAGCAAAGGCTATACTATTATGGTCACCATTAGATAGCAAAAGGGCTATGCATTTAATACAAGGAAGCAGAGCGAGAGTTCTTGCCGACTTTGCTGAAAGTACTAGCTGCAGACGACAAGTTCTATTAGATGCCTTAGGTGCAGAACAAGCTGCTTGCAGTGGATGTGATGTATGCGAAAACACAGCGCATAACACAGCTGCAGATAGGGAAAGTATTTTGCACTTTATAAAAAGAACAAAAAACCGCTACACCCTTGCTGAATCAATGGCAATATCTCAAACTAGAAATAACTTTTATTCATCAAAAAAATGGAACATGCGAATATGGGAAGAAAAGGACATAAAAGAAATATATGATTGCCTTTTTTTAGAAAAGACAATCGAAAACAAAAAATGGTTTAAACAAAATCACCGTCACTGGAAGAATCTTCTGCTTGACCTTCTGAAGAAGCTGCATCATCGCCAGAACTAGGTGGGGTTTCTGCTGAACTTTGTTTAACTACACGTTTTGGTTTAAAGTTCTGTTTTTTCTTATATTTAGAAACATAAAATACAAAGTTTAAATACAAGAATACAACAATAAATGTTGTAATAAGGCGCCAGTCAACAACAAGTTCTTTTACAACACCAAAAATATCTGAAAAAGTCATAGTTACTTATCGACTAGAATAAACTTCCTCTTGAATGTAAACGTTCAGAATGGTACAATAGGAGCATGATAGGAATTATTGATTACAATGCTGGAAATATTGAAAGTGTGGAACATGCGCTTCGTTCGCTTAACATTCCATACATTATTTCAAAAAAAGTGGAAGAACTTGCAAGTGCAACGAAAATTCTTTTCCCAGGAGATGGACACGCAGAATTTGCAATGAACGAGTTAAAGCGAACTGGGTTTGATACATTTTTAAAAGATGCCCACGCGAAAAACATCCCTATACTTGGAATATGTGTTGGCGCTCAAATTATTTTTGACTACTCAGAAGAAGGTGATACTAAATGCCTCGGTCTACTTGAAGGAAGCATTCGCCATTTTTCAAACATTATTAAAGACAAAACACAACATTTAAAAGTTCCTCACATGGGATGGAACAATATAACGTTAAAAAACAACTGCCCCATATTTGAAGGCATTGATGATAACACTGACTTTTACTTTGTACACTCATATGCTATACAACCAAAGGATTTTTCAATTGCATGTGCGACAGCAAACTATGGCTTAGACTTCCCTGCTGCAGTTTGGAAAGACAATTTGTATGCCTGCCAATTCCATCCTGAAAAATCAGGTAAAGCTGGTTTACAAATTTTACAGAACTTTGCAAAATTGGGAGAACAGTAATGCTAAAAAAACGAATAATTGTATGCCTCGATGTAAAAGACGGAAGAACAACAAAGGGTGTTAAGTTTCAAAACAATGTTGATATTGGAGATCCTGTAGAGATGGCTAAAGAATACTACCAACAAGGCGTTGATGAATTAGTATTTTATGACATTATGGCCTCTGCCCGTGGAAGAGGCCCTATACTAGACCTTATTAAAAGTGTAGCAAAACAAGTATTTATCCCCTTTTGCGTTGGTGGTGGCATTACAACCTTAGACGATATAAAATCAACAATACTTGCAGGGGCTGAAAAAATTAGCTTAAATTCACAAGCAGTAAAAAATCCTACCCTCATTACACAAGGCGCTGAAATTTTCGGAAACCAATGTATTGTGCTTGGAATGGATGCAGCCTTTGATGAATCTATGCCCTCTGGCTACCGTGTATATATAAATGGAGGGCGAACATCAACAGAACTAGACGCACTTGAATGGGCTAAAAAAGCTGTTGAACTAGGCGCTGGTGAAATTGTACTTAATTCAATTGATGCAGATGGAACAAAGGCTGGCTATGAGCTTAATCTTACAAGAATGATTGCAGAAGCTGTAACAGTTCCAATTGTAGCTTCAGGCGGTGGTGGAATTGTAAAACACCTTGCCGATGTTGTTTCTGATAAATTAGAAGATGGCTCTAAAGGTGGGCTTGCAGATGCTGCCCTTATTGCAACAATGGTGCACTCAGGAGAGTTTACTATCCCTGGTATAAAAGATGATTTACATAAAATGGGAATACCAGTACGTAAGTAATTAATAATGCATAATTAACAATTAATATTACACTCACAATACTAAAGAACGTTTACGTCCACCACGGGGATTATTTTGGTGGTAGACGAAATAAATTCAAAACAGCGTAGTTAATTATTACTTGTTAATTAATAATTTTCTAACGCATATAGCGTGCGCGGTTTCCTGGAGTTTCATACACTTCAACAGCATGAAGCCGTGCAGCATCTTTTTTCGGTAACAACATTTCTAATTGATCAAAGATGTATGCTGCAATGCGTTCTGCACTAGGGTTATTGTTAAAAACTAGCATCCCGTCTTCTTTTAATTCATTTAGATTTGTATGATCAAGCGTGCGACAAACTTCTTTTAACGCAGCCTTAACTTCACCAAAATCAATGAGAATACCATCAGATGGAAGGTCAGCTCCGCGTGCATAGGCTAATACACGGTAATTATGACCATGCATGTTTTCACATTTTCCAGAATAATTCTTTAAATAATGCGCCGCTGAAAACGACGTCTCTACTCTTACTTCAAACATACCTATATTATACAATACTCGATACCTTTTCGCAAGTATTTTTTTATGATAGAATATACATTATGTATGAAATTGAATTAAAAGCTCACGTTATAAATTACGACAAAACAAAGAAAACAATTGAAAGCTTTGCATCATGCATTGGTGAAAAGAATAAAAGCGATGTATATTGGAGCATTATTAATCCTTCATCTAACACCGTGCGAGTTAGAATTCGAGAAGAGAAAAGCAAGTTATCCAACGGCGAAAAAAAAGAGTCGACAATCGTTACTTATAAAAGAAAAGAACTTCGCCAAACAAGAGAACTAGTTTCATATGAAGTAAATGATGAGCAAGAGTTTTGCATTGATAATAGAAAAGCTTTTGAAACAGTACTAATTGATACAGGATACAAAACATATTTAATAAAAGAAAAACACGTGCTTCAGTGGGAATACAATGGAGTATTGATTGAGCTTTGTACCATTGGCGGCTTAGGAGATTTTTTAGAACTCGAAATTACCACAGAAAGCCAAGATGAAAGTACTGTAGAACAATCCTTAAAAAAGCTACAGCAAACTCTTTTAAAGTGTAACATCCCCTTAGAGAAAATTGAAAAACGTTACTATAGTGAACTTTTACGAGAAAAGGACAGCCGTGTTCTTGAATAAAATTATTATACGTACTATAATTTTAGAACTAGATTTTTTGAATATTTAAGATTTTAGGAGCATAAAATGTTTGATAGAAAAGCAATGAAAAAACGAGCTTGGGAACATTCGAAAGGATATTGGAAACTTCCATTACTACTATTTTTAGGATCTTTAGTAGTAATACTAATAATACTTGCTGGCTTTGTAATAGTTACAGCAACCGCCCCCGACGCAATAATTCTTACAACTGACACCTCTTTTTCAGCCGAGTCTAACGATCCCATTACAGTGCTCTTAGGCTTCATAATATTAATAATATATACAGCCTTTATAACAACTCTAATGATGGCATTTTATTATTTTTTCCTACATTTTGCACGTGATAATAAAGGTACAAATGTTAAGACATTTTTTGAAGGTTTTTCACTTTGGCACAAGGGCTTAAGAGGTCTATTATGGCAAGCACTTTGGGTGTCTCTATGGACTATGCTTTTTTACATACCTGGAATAGTAAAGCTTTTTGCATATTCTCAAATGTTTTTCGTACTTGCAGATAAACCAAATGTAGGTGTTTGTAAATCAATGAGAATAAGTAAAGAAATAACAAAAGGTTATAAAGGTGACCTTTTCTTTATGTCTCTTAGTTTTATAGGTTGGCTTATTCTTGCAATGATTCCATACACTATTGGGTTTACTTTATACGCAATATCACCAGATACAAACCTACCTTTTCTTTTCATAGGCTTGTTTGTTTATTTAATTATAGTCATTATTCTACTTCCTTATATAGCTACAACTTATATATACGCCTATGAATACTTACTAAAATCTGCTTTAGACAGAAAGATAATTTCGTATGAAGATATAGGAGAAAAATCTCCAGTAGAAGCAATAGAACAATAAAGGAAGATCATGCAAGATTACAGTAAAATAATAAGCCCTGCAAAAGGGAAAACGGGTCTTAGCAAGGGGGCAAAACAAGGTTTAACCCTTTTTATTATATTAACAGTTCTAGTCATAGGCTTAGTAGTAGCACAAATAATACGGGGCAATTTTTCTTTTAGTAGCTTTGCTCCGAATACTTCAAATTCTGCAAACATAAGCGATATTGTAGAAGAAACTGCAACATCAATTACTAAGCGATCAGGTGAATCAATTGCAGTTCTCAGTGTTGAAGGTGTAATCCAAAATGAAAGTGAGTCATACAATCAAAAATGGCTATTAGACACTATTGAATATTTAACGTATGATAACAGCAATGCAGCAATTTTATTGTATATTGACTCTCCAGGTGGTGGTGTGTACCAATCTGATGATGTATATCTTGCTTTGGAAGAGTACAAAAGTGTAAGTGGCAAGCCAATATGGGCCTACTTTGGACCACTTGCAGCATCAGGCGGTTATTACATAGGCTGTGCTGCAGACACTATTTATGCAAATCGTAACACACTTACCGGTTCTATAGGAGTTATATCAAGTTCATCAATAGACTTAACAGAACTTATGGATAACTACGGAATCAAAATGACAACCATAACTGCAGGGCGTAATAAAAACATGATGAATGTTAACAGCCCAATGACAGAAGAACAAAAAGCAATTATGCAATCTATTGCAGATGAAGCATATGATCAGTTTACAACTATTGTAGCTAAAGCTCGCAAGATGGATCTAAAGCGCGTTCAAGAATTAGCAGATGGTAGAATTTACACAGCCCTTCAAGCTGAAAAAAATGGCTTAATTGATGCTGTAGGCAGTTTGGATGACGCTATCACTGACATGGAAACAAACCTTTTTGAAGGTACAGAAATGAATATTTCGCACTATTTCTACGAGGAAGAAGAAGTATCTTTGCTAGATTTATTTTTAAACTTTTCATCTTCAGTAAAATCTGTAGTAGGACAAAAGGAAGCTGCTACACTTAGTGCAATACAATCGAGCATTGGACTCCCAACAGAAATGGAATATCCAGCATATTATTATCACAAATAAAAAAGAGAGAGGAAAAACATGGACTTTTCAAAACAACTTTTTACAGAGCTTTATGGAACAGATGAAGATGTAATACAAAGCCAAATGGATCGCTACGCTAATTTAGCGAATGAATGGACAGCATATTTTAAGAAAGATGCAAAAGCTGAGGGTGTTCGATTTTTTACTAGTGCAGGACGCAGTGAAATTGGAGGGAACCACACCGACCACAACTTAGGAAAAGTTCTTGCAGCTAGTATTCAGCTTGACTGCATTGGTGTAGCCCTTCCATCTGAAAACAACACTATTACCATTCACGACATTACCTATAACAAAGATATAATTATCGATATTACAAACTCAGAACGCATTATGGATGAAAAAGGCTCCCCTGCCCTTCTTCGAGGTATTGTTCAAGGATTTAAAGATAGAGGATATAAGGTTGGCGGATTTAATGCTTGTTTAACAAGTAATGTTATTCCAGCAGCAGGGGTTAGTTCTTCAGCGTCCTTTGAAATGATGCTATGTCTTATCCTCGATAAACTTTTTAATGATGGTACTATTCCTGTAAGCAAATATGCAACTATTGG
>CAYJLQ010000078.1:0-6946 GCA_964370725.1 uncultured Treponemataceae bacterium | reverse complement strand
ATGAAAACTTGTGTTATCTATAATGTTTGAATATATATAATCAACGCCTAGTTCTAAAAAGAAATTATTGGTAACAAAGTACTGGCCTGCTATGCCGCCTGTAAATGCAATTGCTGCAGCATCTTGCATTGTGGCACCGGTTATTGTATCATTAAAATTAAGTAAAAAGTTTAGCCCTGCTCCCATATGTACTGCAAGCACCAATTTTTCAGCTATTGGTTTATGGTAGGCTATATTGAATGTAGTAGGCACTGAAAATCCGCTAAACTCAGAGTTTTCAGCTTCAAAAGTATTAGAAAGCACAAAGGATGAAACTTCAAATCCAAGAGAACCTATAGTGGTAGACACAAAAGGAATGTAACTAAGTTTTACCCTACCAGAAACATTTTTAGAAGGAAAGTCAAAGTGACCAAACAATGTATTTTCTACTGGTGGGAAAAGTGCATAGGTGTAACCAGCGCTAATATTTGTGTATGACAAAGCATTAGCTTTTTTTATTGAGTCACGTTCAGTCTTTGGTTCTTCTTTTACAAGGTTGGGTGTTGGAACCGCCTTTTTATTTGGCCTCCATCCTAGTGAAAGTGTCGGAAGTATCATGTGAAAGCTATTAGTGTCTAAAAAGTATGAATAAATATAATCTGCACCAAGTTCAACAAAAAAACTATCGCTAAAGAAATATTGGCCGGCAATACCGCCATTTACTGCAATACCTGCTGCATGTGGTACCTCTGTTAAAGAATTATGCTCTATAAATCCATTTAAGAATGTTGCCCCTGCTCCAAGATGTGTTGCAAGTACAAATTTTTCTCCCAATGGTTTATGATATACAGCATTAATTGTTACAGGAAAAATAAAACCAGTTACATCTCTAAATGTTGAAGTAAAATTATTATTGAGCATATATGCAGAAAATTCAAAACCAAAAAAGCCCGCAGAAGGGGAAATAAGTGATGCATAGCTTGCTTTTAGCCTTAATGTAATATTCTTAGATGGAAAGTCGTAATCGCTAAATAATCCATTTTCAATTTGAGGAAACAGCGCAGAAGAATAGCCCATACTAAAGTTAAAGAAAAAAGGCTTTGTACGATCAACATTAACAAGGCTTGGAGGAGAAACATCTTCACTTGTTAGCCCACTAGGGTCTTGAATAATTAATTCATATTCGCCAGAGTTAAGCTGTTCTGTTTCAAACTCAATTTGCATCATTCCATTTTCATCGTATCCAACAAAGTCGCCATAAAGAGTTTCATCTTCGCTACTACCTTTTAGAAAAAAGCTTGCTTCTTCCGATACATCTTTTGGATTTAATGCAATAATTGTACTACTTTCATCTATACCATCTGGTGATAATTCTAGCTCTTTTGGAAAAATATCGTTTACAATAGGTTGCAGTGCTTGTTTAATGGTTACGTTGTACCAGTCAGATGTTTGTTCAGCACGCCCAAAAATATTGTAAACAGTTACATTATAGCGATACTCGCCAGCATTTAAAGTTAATTCTATCGAGTTTGTTGTAACATCAAAAGTATCGTAAACTACCCATTCATTAAGTGCTGTGTTTTTTTCTAGCACAATTTCATAATGCATAGCGTAATCAACATATTCCCATTCAATAACTTGGGTAAATTGCTTTGCATCATTTTGAGCAAAACTTATATGAGAAAATAAACTATGCAAGACGAGCATTCCTAGAAGGCAAAGTGATTTTTTAGAAACCATATTGTCCTTCCGTTGTTTTATCTAAAGGCACAACTTGTGTTCCAATATCGATTGTAAACGTATTTTTTGCAATGAGTCCATTTTGAACAGTATTATTTGGTAATTGTCTTCGAGCTTCAACCGACCATGTAAAGGTTCCCCTATCTAATAGAGATATTTGTGTGAAGTTCACACTACCTTCATTACCAAGCATTGTTTCCCATACAATGTCATTATTTTGATTGTATAAAACAAAATGGTATTCATCGGCATTTGCTACTTTATCCCATGAAAAGTCAATATACCCTTTTCGTAAATCACTATTGTTAAAAACAATACTTTGCACAGGAACCATATTTGTAACACTTGGCAATAAATCTAGAGGAAGAATTGTAATTACTCTCGGCTCAACTGCGCTTATATCAATACCATCCGCTGTGGTTGCAATTACAGTCCAATAGTAGGTACCCTCATTTAATGGCTCAAGCTGTATAGACCGCGATGGGTTTGTTATGCGCATAACAACATCACTTTCTCGAGCAAAAATATCGTTTTGTATATCGCTTAAACGTAAGCCCCTATTTGTTTTACTAAGCACAAACTCGGAACGTACAATATCTTCAGAAGATGACCAGCTAAGGCTTTGCGGATTTAATAGTGAAGAAACTCCATTAAACTGCTCAGGGCGAGAAAGCCCTGAAAGAACTACTGGTTTAATTTTGTTTATAGCGAAAGTACTTGCACTAATGTCTGTTTCTTGAACTTTGCCTGAAGGGCTAGTACTTGAAACTGCCTTTACCTGCCATTCATATTGACCATCTCGATAATCTGAAATATCTACTCTTATAGTGTTCGTGGTAAGATTGTTTCTAGCAAATATTGGTGTTTCACGATTTGGTAAAGCATAAATTTCAAAATTATAATAATTTGAATGTTCTACTTCTTGCCAACTAAATGTTTGTCTCGAATCGCTATGGGTTCTAAGCACAGTGCTTGCCCTTGGGCTTGCAAGTACAACAGTATCTAAAGTAAAATCTACAAAAAATTGCTTTGCGTCTGTTGCGTATTCAGTATTAGTTTCTTCATTTATTGAAACCATTCTCCAATACCATGAACCAAGCGGAATAGAAAAATCGGATACAATGCCCTCTAAATTTCTTGTATCAAGCTCTTGCTCTAACAATACTGTATTAAAAGCTGAATCTTCAGATACTTGTAATACTGTTTTAAATGGTAAGTTATTTTGCCACCTAAACTCAGCACCACTAATAGATTCTTCAGTAAAAACACTAGCATTTTCAGGGCTTATGGTTTCGTAAACAGGTTCTCCATCTAGGGCATTAAATATTCCTGTAGTTGCGTTTGATGATATATTTCCTTCGCTATCTGTCTTTGCTACCGTCCAATACCAAATACCCTCTGATAATTCATTTGTATAATTGTCTAAGGCAAAAAAGGTATCACTAGTTTGATGTGTAAATAAAGGATTCGTAAAATCTTCACTATTGCTTACAGAAATTGTATACGATACTGCTTCTCGGTCAAACGTCCACACAAATTGTGGCGAGCTTTCATCTTGAGTGTTTACAAAGCCATTCATAGTAGGACTTATTAATGTTGCAGGTAAAAGTTCTGCCCTTTGCACTACCCTAAAAGATTGTATTGAAGCTTCATAGTTTTTTACAACGTCACTTAAAACATTACGTGATGAATAATTTGGTGTAACTCTCCAATACCACGTTCCATCTGTAAGCGTATTTATAATACTAGAAGGTTGTGTAACATTTTGACGTATAATTGGATTATCCATAGCCGCATTATCTGCAATTTCAAAATTCCAATCTACTATATTTTCATCATCTGACCATACAAAACGTATTGATGGCGTTTTAGTGTGATAAAAATAATCCTCACCATTTGCTGGCGCTATTTGAGTAAGCTGATTTGTTTCCAAAATGCTTACTTTTCCAGAAAGAGGTAATTCACTATCGGCTGTAGATAAACGCCAATACCAAGATCCCTTATCTAAAGAAATTGCAGCATTTGTTGTGGCTTCAAAAATATGAGTTTGCGCAATTTCTGAAAAATCTCTATAAGAAGATATTTCAAGTGTGCTGTTTGGAACAGATTCAATTTCATTTGCAGTCCATTCAAAAGGCAATTCAAATGTTTCAAGCTCGCTTTTTAAGTATGTTTGTTGTGTAGAAGGCGAAATAAGTGTAAGGTCTGGTATGTCAATGCTATTTGTTGCTGGATCTAAAAGCAGAGAACTACCGGTTTCAACTGCAAGCTCTTCTCGAATTCCATTATTATCTACAAGAAGCTGTGCATCGCCCGAACTTAATTGTAAAACAACTGGGCTTTCAACAAAGGCTGTTGTTCCGTTTTCTTGTTCAGTTTTAGCGCTCGCATTTAATATAGAACCTTTTGCAAGACTTACCTCTGTTTCACCTGCAACTAGTCTAATACCATCTTGCGAATCGCTAGCATTAACCGAAATATCGCCACCTGAAAAATTAATAAGAACACCGTTTTCGTCGTAATAAACTTGTGTTAAAGTTTGTCCAAATAATTCAATAGAACTACCATCTAAAAAAGTAATTGTTGCCTCGGAAAGCTCTGCAGTGCGCACAAGGTCTCCATTGTAAATAGGTGTATTTTGTTTTACCCTATCCCATGCAACGCGTTCAATCATTTTTCGTTGTGCAACTTTATACTTGTATACAATTGTTCCAATGGGCTCTTCATCGAGCTTTTCAAATGACGCATTTACCGCATTGTAATATTCATACAATGCAAAAAGTGCACCGGTAAAACAAAGTAAAACTATAGCAATATTAAGTAGTATTGCACGCTTTGATACTCTAATAGTAAAAACTGGATTTTCAACTTTATTTTTTTTCTTAGCTTTTTTTTCAACAACATTCTCAGAAATTTCACTTTGAGTAAGTTTCCAATCTTCGCATGTTATAAAACTTCCAGAATCAGTAAGTTTTTCAGTTTCTAGTGCTACTTGATCTACTAATACTTTTTCTTGAGGCCTTTCAATTGGTTTTTCTTTTGGAACACTTTTAGCAACAACATTCTTTCTAAACGCTTGCATTCGTTTATCTTTCCAGTCTTTATGAGAGAGAAAATATTTATTGTCTATTGTGCTCGGAGTGTTCGTTTCTTTCATTATTGCTATTTCTCAGCTATTGTGTACTTCTTTTCTTCAGCATCTGGGTTTACACTTTTCAAGTCTGGTTTAGGAATACCAACTAAAGCTCTAACTTCATCAAGCGTTTTAGGGCCATGTGGACCACAATATGGAATTGAGTTTTCCCTTGGCATATTAACCACTGCATAAATCTTAGCAGGTTTTTCTTTCCCCTTAACAGAAACCGAAGGCATTTCTTCTACAATCACATGGTCTTTTACAAGTTCATATGTGTATTCTGTAATAAGAATATCGGCACCAAATGGTTTTGTAAGAGTTTCAGTACGGGATGCAAAGTTTACAGCATCGCCAATAACAGTATATTCCATGCGCTCGCTTGATCCCATTTGACCTGCTACAACAGAGCCAGTGTTAAGTCCGCATCCTATTTTTATTATCGGCTTTTTGTCCCCTCCACGGCCAACATTAAATGCCTTTAATGCGGCTCTCATCATGAGCGTTGCCCTAACAGCATTTAAAGCATCAAGTTGTTCGCTGCCTGCACTTGAAGAAGCCCCCCAAACTGCCATTACAGCGTCCCCTATAAATTTATCTACAGTACCATTTGTTTTAATAACACAATCCACCATTCTAGTCATGTAATCATTTAAGAATTCAATAACTTCGTTTGGTTCAAGCTTTTCAGAAATTGCAGTAAAGGATCGTATATCGGAAAAGAAAATGGTAGCCTGTTTTGTTACGCCTCCAAGCTCTAAATCACCACTCATGGCCTTTAAAGCTATGTCCATGTTTACAAACTTACCAAAGGTTGCAAGACCTTTACACATGTCAGAAAATTTTGTGGTTAAAAATCCAACTTCGTCTCTGTTTTTGGGAAGCAAGGTAAGGGAAAAATTCCCTTTTTCAATTTCTTCAGAAGCTTTTGAAAGTATCTTTATTGGCTTAGTCATTGACCGAGCAAAAAACCAAATAAAAATTATTGCCAAAAATAAAACCGCACAACCAAGCATAACATTTTGATAAAAAATTGCATCTACACTTTCAAATACAATTCTCGTTTCAATAAGTGTGCAAATCCCAATATCCGCAATAGGCAACTTTGTATACGCACCAAAATACTCAGTTCCATCTGCGTCGGTAAAAATAATCTGCCTGTTTTCATCATTATTTTCCCTCATCATAGATACAAGTGGGAAATCGCTCATGTTTTTTGCGCTACTCATCATGTCTACATCGGGATGAATAAGTATACTGTCTGTATCGTTAATCATAAATGAAAGGTTAGTAGTTCCGCCAGAAAATGTATTACTTAAATTTTCGACCGATACAACTACCATAAGAGTTGATTGCACTTCTCCTACAGACCAAGGAAAAAGCAGAGCAATAGAAGGAACGCCAAAATACACGGTTGCATTTTTAGCTACAACTTCGCCATTTGCACTTCGCTCAAAGTCACCTTGTAAACTAGCATATAAAGATTGAATAGCATTTTTTGAAATTTCATTATCTGTAAGAAAAGTTTCATTTAAAAGCTCTGTTTCTTCGGGAACAGTAACAAGTACAATATTTTCATTGCGCTCAAAAAAGAAATCTAAATATGCTTCACGCTCTTCAATACTTCTATTTGTACCAGCAAGCGAATTCATTAATATAAAGGCATTGTTTTGAGCAAAAATTAGTTCGCTTGTTGCAACATCGGTAGCTTGAGCATTTATGGTGTGATTATTTGTTTCTGCAGTTAATTGAACTTCAGATCGAATGAGCATTGAAACCAATATGGTCACAGTTCCAAGCGCTAAGACAACTAAAGTTGTTATAATTAAAATCAATTTTAGCGCTATGGGATAGCGCACTTTTTTTACTTCCCTTAATTTCACTTCATCCTCTCTTTGAATTAAAAATGGTTGCAAAAATTAGTATATTTAGACAAGAATATTATTTTAAAAATCTTTGTTATTATAGAGGAAAATAAAAAAACATACAAGGTGTATTTTTAGGTCCCTTAGGTTCGCTCTATTTACCCACCACCATTATACACAAAAAAAGACCCTTCCGTAAAGGAAGAGCCTTTTTCATTAGCTATTAGCT
>CAYJLQ010000077.1:0-6997 GCA_964370725.1 uncultured Treponemataceae bacterium | reverse complement strand
TTCGATTTTCATTTAGTCAAAAAAGCTTTTCCGGTTTTGAAATACCCTTTAACTCACTTATACCAAAAAAAATATTTACACAAACTGAATCGAACGGAAGAGTCTTAAAAGATAATGAGTATGTATCATGCAGTTCCGATGTATACAGAGATGAAAAACTTCTTTTTCTTGATAAAAAAGAGACTTTAGATGAAATTCATTCTGTGCAATATAATGGCTTTTTTAATTGGATACAAAGTTCTCATTCAATGAATTACAACGAAAGTGACGTTTTACTGAAAAATTTGCGCGAAATTATAAATAGTAAAATCATCGAAAATGGAAAAGTTAAGGTCTCTGCAACAACATTAAAACAATTTTATGAATGTCCCATAAAATGGCTATTAGAAAAAGTTTTAAAAATTACAGATTTTAGCTTAGAAACAAATTTATTAGACGATATTTACATTGGTACATTTTATCACGAAGTTTTAAAGCGTGTTCTAGTAAAATATAAAGATGAAAAAAAATTACTTTGTGTTGATTCTACAGGAGTACTATCAAAAGAAATTACTGACTTTATTACAAATCAAACAAAAGAAGTTATTGCAACTTTTCCTTCATCTTGTGATATAAAAGACTTAAGCGATTTAACTATTGAGATTTTTAAATCAAAAGAAGAAGTATATATTCAAAAACTCATTGAATTTTTTACTGAATTTTCTCATAATTTTGCAGGTAGCACTATCTGTGATGTTGAAAAAGATGTTTCTGTTGAATATGACTTGTATAAGATAGTTGGAAAAATTGATTGTATTTTAGATGTTCCAGACACTGTAATTGAACCCAAAAAGCCTAAAGAAGCTACAAGAATACTAGAAGGTGGAAAATTCATTATTGATTTTAAAACAGGCAAAACTCCTTCAAGATCTATTTGTATAAAACAGATAAATCAAGATATAAAAGATTTTCAGCTACCCTTATATACTCACCTTTATGAACAATCAGCATTTTCAGGAAAACCCACAGTTGCAGGCTGCGCATTTACCAGTATTCATAAAAAAAATGTTGTACCTCTTGTAGGCGTAATTAAACCTACAGGTAAAAATGAGATTCCTAATACAAAAAAGGATAAGCTGCAGAGACTCGGTGAAAATGCTGAGGGTTATTCATTTGAACCTACTATGAGCGAAACGTTAATTGCAGTAGAAAATTTTGTTGCATCCATACTAGATGAAAATTTGAAACTTTTTTTAGACAAAAATAAATGGGGCAACTTTCCTGATGGAAAGAACGTTACATTTGAAACATGTTCGAGTTGTAACTTTAGAAAATTTTGTAGAACAACCTATACAATTTCGGGGGTATCAGTATGAGCGTTCACCCAACAATGCTTGAAGTTTTAGATAGCGACCAACAAGCTGCAGTAGAAATAATGGAAAACTGCGTAGTTGCTGCAGGGGCTGGATCCGGCAAGACAAGAGTTTTAGCTTATCGCTACGCTCATTTAGTAATTGAACATGATTTTCCTGTTGATACAATTTTAACTCTTACCTTTACAAAAAAAGCAACAGCAGAAATGTTTGAGCGAATTTATAAAACACTTAAAACAATTCTAGATAGTGAAAAATCAACACCTAGTCAAAAAGACCGAGCCAAAAACGCAATTGAAAATTTCCATAGCTCTCGAATACAAACTCTTGACTCTTATTGTTCTACAATTGTACGAAGCGCATCAAAACAATTTGGAATTCGACCCGATTTTGCAATAGATAATGAGAAAATAAAAGATTTTTGTAAACAACGTGCCATAGAGTATATGCTTGAATATAGAGAGAATAGCGCAATGAAAGAGTTGGTAGGCAATGATACATTTGAAAATGTTACAGAGTCTTTATTTGTTAATCCATTTATGTACTACTCAACTATAGCAAATGAAGTTGATTTTACAAGTTTAATTCCCACACAAATTGAAACAGTATTAAAGGAATGGGATGCGGGATTGAATGCTATACTGTCAATTGAAGAATCGTTTGAAAGTTCAAATCCAAGTGTTAATGATGATTTTGTAAAAATAAAAGAGTGTCACATTGATTCAATTGCTATGTCAAAGTATTTTGAGTATTTTTCTTCTGATTCTATTAACTACTCACAAAAGATATGCTATCTTGAAGATCTAAAAAGTACTATAATTCCAATGCTAGAAGCTGTAAGAAAGATATCAAAACTGAATAAAAGTAAAAAAGAAAATAAACCTATTGTTGCAGAGATTGACACTGCAAAAGACTCATATTCAACTTTAAGTTCGCTAGCACAATACATCCTTTACTTTCCGCATACACTGGAACTATTACCTATTTTACAAAAATATCAATCCGAAATAACAGAATGGAAGCGAAGTTCAGGTATACTTTCATACTCTGATGTTTCTTCATTGGCACTAAAAACACTTGTTGAGTACCCAGAAATAAGGAAAACAGAAAAGGAAAAATTTAATGCAATAATGATTGACGAATTTCAAGATAATAATGCAATGCAAAAAGATATGCTATTTTTACTTGCAGAACAGCTTGAAAGATCTAATAAATCTATTCCAAAAGCTTCTGAATTATGTCCTAAAAAGCTTTTCTTTGTAGGAGATGAAAAGCAGTCAATTTATAAGTTTAGAGGAGCTGATGTAAGTGTTTTTAGAGAATTAAAAAATGAATTAGAAAATAGCCTTTTTCTTAAAACTAATTATCGCTCACACCCAGAGCTTATAGCTGGCTTTAATAGTATCTTTGGTGGCTATGAATATAAAGAAGCTGCATCAAATATGGATGTAAGAGCTTGTAAAACAATGGAGTCATCTGTCTTTTTACAAGAAAAGCAGTTACAAAATGCTGAGAATCTACCACTTTTTGAAGCTGAATATACAAAAGTATTGTCAAATCCCGACAACGAAAGCACGAAAAAAAATGATACTAAGCGTATACATATTTGCTTGCTGGATAACACAAAAGAAGAAACAGAAGATGATGTATTTGAAAATCAAGATGAAGATAATGAAGAAAAACAAACGGAAGACTTTGTAGAAGCTGAAAACCTTGCTATATTTACCGCTGAGAAAATTGCAGAACTGTGTAAAAACGAGTATGAACCTAAAGATATTGCCATTTTGTTTCGTTCATACTCTAAACAATCTATGTATGAAAAACACCTCCGTCGCCTTGGTATACCATATGTAGCAGAAAACATAACGAACTTCTTTGGAGACGCTCCAACAAATGATATTTTGTCTTTTATTCGCTTACTAGTATATCCAATGGATACCATGTCTTTTTCAGTATTGTTAAACTCGCCATTTGTACGTTTAACTAAACAAGAAACATTAAGCTGTATATTAAGCAGCAAAGTACATGCAAAAGACGTTCTTTTTTGTAAAGAATGTGCAGTTTCCTTGCAAGAAGATGCAAAAAACAGATATATACTTGCAATGGAAATATATAATAGAGTTAAAGAAAAGGCTCACAATGCTACATGTGCACAGATAATTTATGAATTGTGGTATAACTGTGGATACCGATATGAAACAATGTGGAATGAAAATGTTACACTGTTTTCAGAACTGTATGATTACCTTTTTGATATTGCACGAAATGTTGATAAAGAAGGTTACAACTTATCATATTTTGTAGATTATTTATATAAAATTGATAAAAACTCAGATCGTTTGGAAGATATGAATATTCCCCTTGAAAGACAAGGTGCTGTTCAGTTAATGAGCATTCATAAAAGTAAAGGCTTAGAGTTTCCTGTTGTTTTCATAGCGGGTATTACTGCTTCTGGTAAAGCATCGTATAATTCTGATAAGATATATGTAGATAAAACCTTTGGTCCATCTCTAAACTTTCCCAAGTTGTCAACTATTGTAGACAGTGGAAGTAATTATTTTTATTCCCTTTCTAAAAATTTAGAATCTCAAATGGCTGAAGCTGAATTACGACGTGTTTTATATGTAGCAATGACTAGAGCTGAATCAGAATTATATGTAACCGGTTCTTTTACAAGAAGTAAAAAAGTTATACAAAAGCTAGAAAAAAACGGGGTTTCTTGTGATTTTGACCTATGTAAATCAGATGAAGAAAAGGCACAGCTTTTATATGAAATAGTTAATGCTCGTTTTGTATGCAAACTTGCAGATAAGAAAAATAAACCTAATAATTCTCAAGTTCAGATTGATTATTGTATACAAAACAACACGCTTTTTGCATTTTTACTTCCAGTTATTATTGAATACAAAAATAATGATGCACCTTTTTTACTCCATGTAATAGATTCTGTGACACGAGAGGATATACTTTCACTAAAAGAACAGTCAAAATTTACTCCAGTCGAACATGTTCAACAAAGAATTACACCTCTATTTGAAAAAGCTCAAAAGATTAATACTCCTATAGTAAAAAGTCCTTACAGAAGCCCTTCTCAACTCTCTCATACACAAGAAATGGAAATAATAAAAAATGATAATGTTGATAAAGGTGAACATGCAATACCAGAACTTGATGAAATAATTATGCGAAGTAAGAATAAAAACTTTGACTATTCACATTTCGGAACTATTGCACATGCATATGCTGAAAGCTTATTTACAAAGCAATGCCCCAAAATTCCTGCAGAAATATTAAACGTATTAACGGAAAAAGAATTAGATACTGTTTGTAATATTGCTAAAAATATGTCAAACGCATTTTCGGAATCTAGCATTGGAAAAGTAGCATTATTATCTAGTTGGCACAGATGTGAGCATGATTTTAAATTACTATTAAAGAGAAGTGATTCAGAAAAGATTTTTGTAAAGGGGCAAATAGATCTTGTTTTTGAAAATACTGAGGGGAAAATAGTTGTCTTGGATTATAAAACAGACTCCATAGAAAATCCTGCCCATCACGTAGCTCAACTTACTGCATACAGAAGAGCTGTATCAAAAATATATGCAAGACCAATTGAAGATGTATTATGTATATTGTATTACCTTAGAACAGGTAATACAATTGATATAACAAGTTTTACATCCGAAATAAATCTAGAGGATATAGCTTTTGCTAGTTTATAAGCATCACGTTGAGTGGCTTTTACGTCAACTACTTTTTTTGCTCCGGAATTTCTCGCAAGCAAAACGGTAAATTTCCTGCCTCTCTATGCCGAGCTACGCATGCACAGCATACTTTGTGATTTTCACATGTCGTATTAGGACATGGACAAGGACGAGTGTTCAGACATTTCATATAATCAGCCTCCTAAGTTTTATCTAATTTAAAGTATAAAGCTCAAGTATATGTTAGTCTAGATATAATAATGTAATTTTTTTTAACTGATATTGCAAAAGTGCACAACATGTCGTTGACAAAGTGTACATTTTTTGCGATGATTAAAATAGGATAGGAGATGCTATGAAACAATTACTTTTTATTTTACTTACAGTCATTCTCTCAATAACATTTGCCACAGCGCAAACAGAAAAAAAAGTTGAATCTTTAGAGTCAAAGGTGACAATGGGAATGTTTAAAGGTCTCAGCGATACGATAAACTCATCCGATATTTTTAACTTTAGTGACAGTTTTGTTGTAGCGGGCTATGATAAAGCAGCATTTGTAGCATCTGGAATAAAAATTAATCCTGAATTAAATATTGGAGCTATTGCTAAAATTGAATTTGCTGATAGCGCAGATAATGAATCAACGACCTATGGTTCAGACTATGATATAACCCTTGCAGTTGGATACAAAAATATGGGGTTTAGTTATAGACTATTTAAAGAAGGCACTGATATTTTTACTGAAACATATAATTATGAAAAAGAAGACTGGAATTCATATTGGCAACATACTCTTGAGTATTCTACTATTTTTAGTAACGATATGAAAATGACTATACCAGTGGTTGTTGAGCATGATTTACGGAGAGAAAAAATTAAAAGCATTATATCTCAAATAAATACAGAAGAATTAATTGGAAACGGTGGAGATGTAACAATTGGTTTATTCCCAAGTTTAGATATACCATTAGAAAAAGGCATTTTGGAATCCATAGAATTTAACACGGGCATAAAGTTTGCGGTATACAATACTGTAAACATATATCAATATTCGAGTAACCTTTCCCCCACTGTAGTAAAAGATTCTAACACTGAATATTTAGACACCTATATTACTATTGGAATCACCCCAAATCTTAAATGGTCTTTAGAAGATACAATTTCTTTCACAGCAAAACCTTCGTTTTCATGCCCAATAGGGATAAAAAGTGATGGTCAAGAGCAACCTACTTTTACAGATGGTGTACAGGGTCCTGACATCCCTAGTAATAACACAACAACTACATCAATTACCCCAACATTTTATTTACCAATTGCTTTTATCTACTCGCCTATAGATTGGTTTGACCTACGTGTTGGAGCTTTAGGCACACTTGCATGGGAATTTATTAACGCTGTAAAAGAACCCGATAGCTCAATGTTTTCTTACATAAATAAGTCTTCATTTGAACTTGGAGTGGGTTTTGGATTCAAGCTAACGCAAGATTTTCTTATTGATTTTGCTTTTACTGAAAAGCTTAATACACTCAATATCGAATCGTTATCTGAAATTTTTACACAAGAAATATCTTTACAATTTACGTATAAATTTTGATATAAAATAAGAAGGTCCATTACAATATGTATTATAATGGACCTTAATAACCTTACTCTCCAAATCTTACCTTTAACTTCTTATAATAGTTTGTAACACTCTTATCACCTTCATTATCTAAAAAGAGACAAAACGGTAAGCTATCCGTATTTTTGTGTTTTACAACACAATCACAGCATTTTCCATGATTTGGGCATGTTGTTTTTGGACACGCGCATACATCACTTTTACAACCCACTATTTAAACCATCCTTTTGTTTTATTGGCAAACTTTACTAATCCAAGCATTACCGGAACTTCTACCAATACACCAACAATTGTAGCAAGAGCTACAGGGCTATCTGTTC
>CAYJLQ010000076.1:0-7048 GCA_964370725.1 uncultured Treponemataceae bacterium | reverse complement strand
CCAAATTACGGTGGAGCAAGTAGAATTAGTCAAAAACAAGTTGTTTTAAGAGGGGTAGAGACTTCTCTTGATGCAAACCCATTTACAAGACACCAGTATTATTTTAACAATTGGAGTGACAATCCTGCTGGTGGGGAAACTATCTATGATGATACAGAAACTGTAACATTACAAAATAGTATTGACCTCTATGCACAGTGGGAATCGGCACCTTATAGCGATGAGTATACAAAGCAAATTATCTCTAATGGGCAAAATCTCAAGCTTGAAAGTGATGGAGGTGGTTCTACTGTAACATGGCTTCGAGATGGTGGAAATCTAACACTCAATCAAGTGAATGCAGCCTATGTTGACGATGGTGCAAACTTAAGTGAATACACAATTGTAGGTTCAGGTAAGCATGTACTAGCGGGTGGTAACATAAAAGGCATTACAGGAATGACTACAGTTACTGTTAGTGGCGACCTTATTGTTGGTGAAGGAACAATTGACCTTGATACCGGAAATCAGCTTAAGGTGGGAGCTCTTACGGGAAATGCAAGAAATGTTGTAGTACGTACATTCAACAATTTTGGTGATACAAAAATTGCGACTCTTGTAGATGGTGTTGATTTTGAAACTGTAAGTGCAAAGCTTTCTGTTCGTAATATTGCAAACGATGTAGAGTTACAAATAAAACAAGATGGTAGTGATATTAAAATTAACGGAGCATTAGCTATGACACCTCCTGCGAAAATTCCGTGGGAGGGAGATTCCTTTACCATACCTTCAGTAATTTTTGGAAAAGCGGGAACTATATTCTCTCTTTATGTAGAAGGCGGCCACTTTAAAATAAAAAATACAACGATAGATGGAGCAACCTTTAACATGGGGGTTCTAACCGATGGTACTTATGTAGATACTGCTGATGACTTTACCACAGGTAAGAAGTATACCTATGTACAATTCTTCCCTGGAGTTGGAAATGAAACATTCCCTGCAGCAGGGGCAGAAAACTTTATTAAAGGGGTAAAGGACGATCATGGAAATGTTACAACAGAGGGTATAACGTTCTATAGTGATGATAGTGGTGCAGGCATGATTGTAAAAATAAACTTTGAAACGGTTGAATTAGATGGCGTGAACACCGACATAAATAATATAGATCAAAGCAAGGTAACCTACTTTAACGGAAGCTACTATCAAATTAAAAAATTCAACGAAGAACATCTTGCTGATGCTGAAAGAAACTGGGTTAATGCTTATGAAAGTGCAAAACTTTTAAGTTTTAATGGTTTACAAGGCTATCTTATGACTATTACCTCAAAGGCAGAAAACAACTTTATCTTTGATAAGATAAATATTCCTGGCACGGTAACTCCTACTGCTCTAAATCCTGCAAATCGAGCACGGGCATGGATAGGTGGAACTCGCCAAGTTAATAGACATGGCTACGATGCTGCTGAATGGGATGATAATGAATCATATTCTACCAAGTGGTATTGGGTAGTGGGTCCTGAAGCAGGAAAAACTTTTTATCCTCAAAAAGGATATTCATCAGGTAGTTTGCCAACAGGAGTAGATTATGACTATAACAATTGGAATAACCCTACTAACACATATATAAATAATGGTGGTACAGAAGTTGCGGCTACAGGAGCTGAGCCTAACAATAAAGGCAATGGTAACGGTGATAAAAATGACGAATTTTTCGCTCATTACTTAGAAAGCAGCCTTTGGAATGACTTTCCACTTAATGCTGGAGAGTGGGCACCTTACCATTATTTTGTAGAGTTTACACCGTATGTAACGGCATATGGTTCTCAAACACCAACAAATGCACCTGCCTTTGCGCAAGAAGTTTATATAAAACCATAACAGTATGTAACTTACAGCCCCATGCCGAAAGGAATGGGGCTATTTTTTGTGGCAAATTAACTTATATTTTTCAAAAAATCATCTCTTATTTATTGCAGTTTTGTTTGTTTTTTAGTTTTTTTTAATATTGCTTCATCGACGTTGTTTACTGTAAATCTGTGCACTATACTAAAAAATATTGCAATTTAATTAAAATCTGTATAAGGCATTGATTACTTTTCTATAATTTGTTATATTACATGCAAATATGGTAGAATTGAGATTGTTAGGAATGTTATTTGTATGTAATAGCAATGAGCTACTGACGCAATTTCATTTAAAATTACGAGTCAAGGATTTATAAGATTCTGCCGAAAATCTAAAATGTTGCAACAAGCCTTTCTTTAAAACTATTTCTATTAACTATTGAGCTGCAATTGCAGTAAACTCTGAGGTAACATGACAAAAAAACAACATTTTTTTATATTTGTTGGAATTATTGTATGTGGATTAGCTACTGCACAGGTAGCAACTATTGACAAGACAATAAACTACGACGTTAGTATCGGCTATGCACCATCTGCACTTTTTACAGATAATACTATTGGTAATGTTTTCACACCTGTAGGTACCCAGCTTGGATTTACTGCATATTTTTTGCATAAAGGTTTTAATAAAATGGGTGCAGAAGTAAAGCTTAACTGGGCAAAAGCACAAACAATACCCGTCGAAAAAAAACTTGAAACCAATGCTATTCCTATATGTATTAATTTTGCTCATAAATATCGCTTTAATAACCGTCTTTCCTTAGATAGCCATGCAGGAATTGGGATGAGCATTTATAATCTGCGCTTAGAGCCTAAAGAATTAACAGAAGGTCTTGTAGAACTTGGCTTTACTTTGAACATTGGCACTGCTTTGCAAATTGCCATAGATAAGGGTTTTTATGCAGAAGCAGGGGCTGGATATATTGTGAGCTTTCCTAAGAGTTTAATAATTCAACAAATAGTACCTACATTCGCATTCGGGTATCAATTCTAGAAAAAAGGGTCAATATGAAAAATATATTAAAAAAAATACCTGTAATTGCATCTATATTAGCAGCAATATTATTCTTTCTCATATCGTGTAATAATTATTTATTTAACACAGGAATAAGAGAATATATAAGTCAAGGTCAAGATATTAATAGTATCCATGCTATTACTTTTAATGCAAATGGTGGTACAGGCAAAATGCCTATACAGGAAGTTGCCAGTGGAGTGAATGTTACCTTAAGCCAAAACACTTTTACAATGGAGACAAAAGGTTTTGCAGGATGGAATACTCAAGCTGATGGTCATGGAGTAGCTTATGCAGAAAAAGGAACAATAATCCTAACAAATGACATAACCTTATACGCACAGTGGTCTACAAATTTCTATACTATTACTTTTAATGCAAATACTGGTATAGGTATTATGGATGAACAAAAAATAGTTAATGATGTGAAAACAAAGCTAAACAAGAATACCTTTGAACGTAGTAATTATACGTTTGCTGGTTGGACTACTGAAAAAGATAAAACAGAAATTGACTACTTGGATGAAGCAGAGGTAAGTATAACAGAAAACACAATTTTATATGCACAGTGGACATTAAGTACACAAACTATTACTTTTTATGCTAATGGTGGTTCTGCAAGCATTACGGGTGAAATGGAAGTACAAACTGTTAAAAGTGGTGTAAGTGAAGTGCTTTGCCTAAATAACTTTATTCATAGCGATAACAATTATAGGTTTGATGGTTGGAATACAGAAGAAAATGGTACAGGTACAGCTTATGCAGATGAAGCAACTATTAACATAAAAGAAAATACAAACTTATATGCACAATGGGTTGAAAAAACAAAAGTTACATTTGATGGAAATGGTAGCACTGATGAGGAGATGACGCAACAAATTATTCATAGTGCTGGTGAATCATATTTAAATCAAAACACGTACACATATTTGAATCATGTTTTTGTTGGATGGAACACGTCCAAAGATGGAACAGGAACTCCGTTTGCAGACGGAGGTCTTATTACCTTTACTGAAAGTAAAACACTATATGCACAATGGGCATTACAAGATAATATTTATACTATTACTTTTAATGGTAATGGTGGTACTGTAGCCGAAAGTACTGATACCATATATACACAATTTGTTGTAAAAAGCGACAGTGCACAATTAAAGCCCAAAACCTTTGTCCACTCTGAAAAAGCATTTATTGCGTGGAATACGAATAAAGACGGAACAGGGACAACGTATCAAAACAATGAAACAATTGCAATAATAAACGGAAACACAGAATTGTTTGCTCAATGGGGTTATACGGTTCGTTTTGACTCTAAAGGTGGGTCTGAAATTCCTTTTGCAATGGTTATCGCTAGCAAATCTTTTGACGACACTAATAGACCAAGTACTCCAATTAGAGAGGGATACACCTTTGATGGTTGGTATTCAGATGAAACTCTTACTACTAAGTGGGACTTAGATAATGATAAGGTAGAAAAAGATTTAACACTCTATGCAAAATGGACAGAAATACTATACACTATAACCTTTAACGCTAATAACGGTACAGGTTCTATGGATGAACTAATAGTTAAACCTTTAACTGAAACTGAGCTTCCACAAAATGAATTTGAGAAAACAGGGTACCTTTTTACTACTTGGAACACAGAACAAGATGGAAGTGGTGATGCCTATGCTGATAAAGCATTACTATCTACAAATAAAAACATAACTTTATATGCGCAATGGAAAAAAAATATAGCTGTTACATTTAACACAAATGGTGGAGAAGGCACCATAAATGGAACAATGGAAAATCAAATAGTTCCAAGCGATGTTGCAACAAAGCTTACCAAAAATAATTTTACTCATAACGACAGTAACTATACTTTTACAGGTTGGAACACTAAAAGCGATGGTACAGGATCATCTTATGCAGATGAAGCAAATATTTCAATAAGCGAAGATCTTATTCTGTATGCACAATGGGCAAGTGAAGTATGGGTAATTACCTATTATGGAAACGGAGGTAGCCTGCAAAGTGCATCGTCTGTTACAATGTATTCCCAAAATGCACAAAAAGGATCCTCTATAAATCTGCAGTTAAACAACTTTGTGCGCACAGGATATGAGTTTATTGGCTGGAATACTAAAGATGATGGAACAGGTACATCTTATATAAATTATGATACTGTAGTACTAAGTGAAGATATAACGCTTTATGCACAGTGGAGTACTTCTGTAACTATAACGTATAGTCAAAACTGGGGTTTAAATGCGACACAAACTCAAGTTGTAACTGCAGGCTTACCCGTGAAGCTACAAAAAAATAAATTTGAACAATCGCAGCATTACTTTATAGGTTGGAACAGTCAAAGTGATGGTAATGGGAAAGATTATAGTAATGAGCAAGAAAATGTAGTATTTCCAGTCAGCACAATTTTGTATGCTCAATGGGTTACAGCCCCGTATAGTGATGAAAATGCAAATACAATTATTTCTAATGGCTATAATTTAAAACTTGTGAATGATGGCGTTGGGACTACTGTTAAGTGGTTGTACGATGAGAAAGAAATTCCACTACAAGATATTTACAGTGGAAACATAAAGAATGGGAGTGATTTATCAGGTTTTATCATAAAAAATACATCTGGCAAGATTACAGGTGACCACGAGCTAGAAGGTGGTACAATTAGAGGTATAGAGGGCATGAACTCTCTTTCAATTCAGGGAAATCTCACTATTGGTAGCAGTGAAAGAGGTGGAATTGTACTTACTAAAGATAATCAATTAACCATTGCTGGGAAACTTACAGGTAGTAACGGTGGTGTAATTATTCGCTCTCACACAATAAAACAAGGTGATGTTATAGCAGAGGTTAGTGAAGGGGGAAATCCTAGTAATAAGCTTATTATAACAGATCAATATGGGCATTTGAGTGTTAATTTTGAGTATAATGAAACAAAAGGACAACTACTGGCACTCGGACAACTTGGTTTAACTCCATCCGATAGCATAGTATGGGATGATAATAGCGACTCATTTGTAATACCAGAAATTGTGCTTGGTGTTGATGGAACTATTTTTTCACTTTCGGCTGAAGGAGGGTATTTTACAGTTGGTAGCATAGAAAATATTATTGGAGCAAAACTCAGTATGGGTATTCCAATTGACGAAAATACTGAGAAACCAAGTGGTTATAGCACAGTGTTAAAAAGTGGCAAAAAATACTCATATGTACAATTTTTCCCTGACGGCGCTAGCTTCCCTTCAGAAAGAGCAAGCGATTTTGTTCAATCACTAACGTTTACGCCAACCGATTCAATAGCGGGAATGAGGGTTAAAATAAACTTAGAAACGCTCTCTTTAGCGGGTGTTAATGTTAGTGGAGGAAAAGAGGATGACACAGTTACTTATTTTAATGGAAGTTTTTATAAGCTTGTTACTCATGATGGTGATGGTTGGGTTACGGGATACGAAACTGCAAAAAAGCAAACCTTTAATGGTTTAGAAGGTTATTTAATGAACATAACTAGTGACTCAGAAAATGCATTTATATATGACAAAGTATTAAAGGTAGAAAATTCGAATGGTGTTGACTGTTGGATAGGTGGTACACGGCTTATTTCAAAAGACGGATACGATTCAGATAAATGGGAAATAGAAAAAAACAAACAAGAACATTGGTATTGGGCGGCTGGACCCGAGGCGGGTACTATTTTCTATCACGGATCATTATATAACGAAGGTTATGGCACTGGTACAGGGTCTGCTTTTAAGCCTGGAAAATATTACGAACAAAATATTGGTTTGTTTAATAAATGGTCAAAGGAGGAACCAAATAATCGCTATGAGTTTTGTGCTCATTATTATGCAACAAGGGGTTACCAGTGGAATGATTATAATGAAACACAAAAACCTATATATTCAATCGTAGAGTTTACCCCGTATGGTGATCAAGTAGCGACAGCTAGAGCTGCTTTTGCCCAAGAATTGTATATTAAAAAATAGTTTTAAGAAAAGAAACAAAAAAGGCTGCTACATGGATATTGTAACAGCCTTTTTTATAGGTTAATTAACTTAAATTTTTCAAAAAATCATCTCTTATTTATTGCAGTTTTGTTTATTTTTTAGTATAATTAAAGAAATTAATTATTAATTAATAATTAATA
>CAYJLQ010000075.1:0-7097 GCA_964370725.1 uncultured Treponemataceae bacterium | reverse complement strand
AAATGGTTTATCTGTTGCTAGTGCGTTTTTAGAATGTGAAACATTTTATCCTCAAAATGATTTTCGAGAACAACGTCCCTTAGATTGGTGGGAAATTTTAAAAGAATCAACAAAATCTATGCTCAAAAAAGTATCAATTAATTTGCAGGATATTGTAGGGGCTGGGTGTTCTGGTCATTCTTTGGGAATCGTTCCAATCGATAAAGATGGAAATCTGCTAGCAGAATATGTACCTATTTGGTCAGATGCAAGGTCTTCAAAAGAGGAAGAAGCTTATTTTGAAACAAATTCATATATAGACTGGTATACAAAAACTGGAAATGGTTTTCCAGCTAAATTGTACAGTGCTTTTAAAATTGTTTGGTATAAAAATAATTGCCCTGAAGTGTATGAAAAGGCTGTAGCATTTATAGGCACAAAAGATTATCTAAATTATAAATTAACTGGGGTATTAGCAACGGATCACTCATATGCTTCAGGAAGTGGCGTATATGACTTAGTTGGATGCCAGTATGATAAATCTCTTATTGAAAGTTTTGGTTTAGATTCATTAAAATTTCCTAAAATATATGAATCATCAGACATTTTAGGAACAATAAAATCTGATATTGCAAAAGAGCTTGGTTTGCCAGAGGCTCTACAAATCTCTGCTGGTGGTGTAGATAATGCTTGTATGGCAGCAGGGTCTGGCTGTGTTGAAGATGGTATGGCATACACAAGTTTGGGGACTTCTTCATGGATTGCGGTAACCAGCGATAAACCTATAGTTAACATTGAATCTAAACCATATGTGTTTGCACACCTAATAAAAGGCAAGTATGCATCAGCAACATCAATTTTTTCTGCTGGAAATACTTTTAGATGGGTTAGAGATACACTTTGTCCAGATTTAGTTAAAGAAGAAAATGAAGGTGGTCTTGACTCATACATAGCTATGGATAAGTTGTGCCAAGAGTCTCCTTTAGGCGCTAACGGCGTACTAATGGTTCCTCATTTAGCAGGTGGTAATGGCTTAGATAAGAGTGTAGATGTTAGAGGTACATATGTTGGGCTCGACTTAAAACATACTAGAGGCGATTTAATAAGGGCAACTTTAGAAGGCATTTGTTTTGGACTAAAAGTAGCATTAGAAGAATTACAAAAAGAAGCCAAAATTAGTGATGGAATGCTTATTGTAGGTGGTGGAGCAAAAAGTGAGCTTTGGATGAACTTATTTGCTGATATATATGGGTTAGAAGTAGTAAATTCTGCAAGTGGTGCAAATGCAGGCTCATTGGGAGCCATGGCAACAGCTGCAATAGGATGCGGTCTTTGGAAAGATTATTCAAAACTTAAAGAAATTAATAAACCCACTAAATCGTTTGCAAAAGATGAAAAAAAGATAGCAGACTATGCAAAGCTTTTTGAACTTTATAAAGTGGTAAGCAATTACGCAAGTGATATAGCAGAGGCAAAGAAAAAGCTTTTGCAAAATTAAAAAGGTATTTTCGTCGTATGACGTAAAGTATAAAAATATTTCGGAGGAAAATATGAAAAAAATTACATTGGTTTTAGTAATTTTATTGGCTGTAAGCATGTTGTTTACAGGTTGTCAACAAGAACAGGCTAGTTCTGTTGGAAGTGTTAGCGCAACTGTTTCTACATCTGAAGCAATTGAGTTGAGCGAAATGGAAAAAGCTATCGAATCTCTTGCAGATGGTAGAGGTGATGGAAAGGTTATTGGTGTTGTTGCTTTTAATGAAGCAAATGACTGGAATATTAATGCTATAGCTGGTGTAGAAAACTACTTTGAACCACTTGGATACGAAGTGGAAGTTATTGTAACAAACGGAGACCCTGCAATGGCTAATTCTGCAGTTGATACATATATAACTAAAGGTGTAGACGGTATTGTTATTTCAGGTGGTGAGCAAACTTCACTCGAACCAGCTGCAGAAAAAATTGTTAATGCTGGAATTCCTTTCTCTTGTATTGATATGTTTCAAGATGGTGCTGTTATAAGTACAATGGCTGATAACTGGGGTGGTGGAACACAACTTGGTTTATGGGTACTTAATAAAATTGAAGGTGAAGGTAAAGTTCTTATTTTGGATACACCAAGCTGGGTAACACTTCTTGCACGTGCTGATGCAGCAGATGTTGTGTTTAATCCTTTTAGAAGCAATAACGCATCAACAGGTATTGTTACTGAACGCTATGATATTGATGCTGGAAACGCAGTTGCAGACTCTCAAACAAAAGTTGCAGCGGCACTTGCAGCAGATACAAACAATGATATTAAAGCTATAATTACATCATGGAACTTACCTGCAATGGGTGCATATGCAGCTATTCTTGATTCAGGTAGAGATGATATCGTTATCGCATCAGGTGATACAGGAAACGATGTTATGTTAGCTATGAGAGAAGAATCAGCACCAGACTGGGTATTTATGGGTCAAGGTGCATCAGAATTAGCACTTCGTGCATCACAAGGATTAGACTTAGAAATCAACGGACAAGGTGATGTTGTTCCATTTGCAATGTTTGGTCCAACATACTTTGTGTCTAACTCAGCTGAACCATTTGGTAAAGTTATGGATGGTTCAATCATTAAACATCAAACACCGGAAGAACACTGGCAAGAAGCGTTTGGCAGACCATACGGTAACTAAAAGTAATATATAGTAATATTGGTTTTGTCATGAAAATGGCAGAACCAATATAAACTTAAGCAATTTTTATATGTATATAAAAAATTGAGGAAAGGAAATGGAAAATAATATAATTTTAAAAATGGAAGGAGTCACAAAATCTTTTGGTGCTACAAAAGCACTCAAAGGTGTTGATTTAGACATATGCGTAGGCGAAGTGCATGCAATTGTTGGCTCAAATGGTGCTGGAAAATCCACACTTATGAAAACTCTTATGGGCGAATACAAACCAGACTCAGGAAAATTATATTATAATTCTCAAGATGTCACTGGTCTTTCTCCACTGGCAATGCAAAAACTTGGGATTCAGATTGTTCACCAAGTAATTAATATTGTACCAAGTTTATCCATACTTGAAAATATTTTAATATATGAAACACCTTCAAAAAATGGGTTTTTAAATTGGAAAGAAGGTGAGCGTAGAGTTACAGAAATTTTAGAGTACATGGGGATAGACTTTAATTTAAAGCAAAATGCAGGCTCATTGACTGTTGCAGAACAGCAGTTTGTCGTTATAGCGAGAGCATTAATAAGTAATCCCAAAGTCTTGATACTTGATGAACCAACATCAAGAATTAGTTTAGAAGAAACAGAGAAGTTATTCTCTATTATAAATAGATTAAAAGAAAGCGGAACAACTACCATATATATTTCTCACAGAATGGAAGAAATATATAAGATTTGTAATATGATTAGCATTTTTAGAGATGGGAAAAGAGTTGTAACAAAAAAAGCCGATGAAATAACAGAAAATCAATTGGTAGAAACTATGCTAGGAAAAAAACTTGAAGCCTTTTTCCCTAAGGTAGAAGTCACTATTAGTAATGAAAAAGTATTAGATGTAAGCGATTTACAATATAAAGATAAAGTTAAGGGAATAAGTTTTGATGTGAAAAAAGGTGAAATTGTTGCATTAGTTGGAGCAGTTGGAGCGGGTAAAAGTGAAACTCTTGGTTGTATTTCCGGAATCTTCAAAAAAGACAGTGGCGAAATTTCAATAGACGGCGAACTAATAAAGAAAAATCACTCGGTTAAACAGGGGATCAAACAAGGTATAGCACTTGTTCCAGAAGATAGAGCCTTACACGGAATGATTGGTGATAGAACAATTAGAGATAATACATCTTCTGTTTCAATGCAAAAAATTTCAAAGTACAGCTTTATTAATCGTAAAGTAGATGCTCAAATAGCGCAAAAAAGCAACGATACGTTACTCGTGCACCCTAATGATATCAATTATACTATGACAGCGTTATCTGGTGGTAACCAGCAAAAAGTTGTTGTTGGTAAATGGTTGTTAGAACCTTTTAAAATTTACTTACTTGATGAAGTAGCAGCAGGCGTTGATATTGGTGCAAAGGCAGAGATATATAAAATTCTTGGTGATCTAGTTAAAAGTGGTGCAGGTGTTTTGCTTTCAACTGGTGACTTAGAAGAGGCTATGGGACTTGCTGACAGAATTATCGTTTTATATAAAGGAAAAGTAATAAAAGAGTTAGATGCAAAAACAGCAGATAAACATGATTTACTTAAATATATTATGGGAGGTGGGGGCAATGAATAGTTTTTTAAAGAAAAATAGTTCATTTTTTGGAAAATTTGGCTTACCAATAGGTTTAGTTGCAATTCTTATGCTCATGCAATTATTTTATTTAGATTTGCCGCTATTATCATTTACTAATATAAGCAACACATTGTTGCAAAATACATCAATTGCGCTTACAGCACTTGGTTTATCAATTATTATGATAAGTGGTGAAGGAGATATGTCTTTTGCAGGGCTATATAGCTTATTGACAACTATTTTCGCACTTATTGCGAACCAAACGGCAAGTTTTACATCAACCTTTTTTGTAGTGCTTAGCATTACGCTTGCTATAAACCTAGTCTTGGTAACTTTAGTAACAAGATTTGGATTTTCTTCATTTATCGCCTCTATTGCTGTAATGTATATGGCTCAAGGTGTTGAAAGAACGCTACATCAGCAAACACCACTTATAACTGAAGCTAGCGCAAAATCATTAATTTCAATAGAATTTGGATTTAACATTGTTGTTTGGATAATGCTAATTGTTTATGCCATTTCATATCTCATTATTGCAAAAACTAAGTTTGGCTTTAAGCTTCGTGTAACTGGTGAAAACGCTCATGCAGCTATTGAAGCAGGAATCAACATAAAAAAAATGAAATACTTAGCATATATTGCATCTGCAGTATGTATTACAATGGCTACATCTTTTGAAACTATTAGATCAGGTGCCGTATACAACCAAGGAGCTTCAATTATGCTTCCTGTATTTGCTGCTTGTTATTTAGGTTCATCTATGTTTGTGCCTGGAAGAGTTAATATCTTGGGAACACTATTTGGTGCATTGTTCGTTAGTATGCTAGATGGTTTTATGAAAATGATTGGACTTGAATCTTTTTTAATATCAATAATTCAAGGCTTTATATTGGTTGTTTCTGTTGCAATTTCAGTTTGGAACAAGAGAAGTACAATAACACAAGTTGCAGTTTAGAGGTTGGGTATGGAAAAAACAAAATTTAATATTAACATATCAAAACAAACCATGATATTTCTTGGAATGTTATTAGGTGTGTTTATTTTCTTATCAGTGTTTGCAGAAGGATTCTTTGCTATTACGAACTTTAATAACATCCTTGCAGATATGGTAATCCCATCAGTTTTTGCACTTGGTATGGGTATAATATTTTCAGTTGGTGGATTTGACTTATCTCTTGGTCATATTGGAAGTATTTCAGCACTTATTGTAGCATATATGATGAGTCCTGCAATTTACTTGCTGCCATTTCCTGCAATAATTATAGTTGTAATTATCGCTGGACTTATTGGTGCTCTAAGTGGTCTAGTTGTATCAAGATTTGGCGTATCTTCATTTATCGTTACGTTGGGAATGCAATTTTTAATAATTGGTATCAGACAAAATATTACAGGAGGAAGAGCTGTATATATTGGGCTTGCAGAGTTTAAGAACTTGGCTGGTAGAACAAATGGAGTATCGCACTTGCTAATTTCACTTCTTGTAATTGGTCTTCTTTGCTATTTCTTTATGGAAAGAACAACAATTGGGAGGAAGATTCAATTTGTAGGTTCAAACATAAATGCAAGTGAGTATAAGGGTATCGATATTCGAAACATAACAATGCTGGCATTTTCTTTAGGAGGTGTTTTAGCAGGCCTTGGTGGTATATTATATGCTGCTCGTGTAGGTACGGTACAAATAAACAGTGCAGATAGTTATTTGTTGGATGCAATTACCATTGCAGTACTCTCAAAAGTACTATTTGGCGGAAAATATAAAACAGTTGGAATCATTGCTGTAGCTCTATTAATCTCTATGATAGGTACAGGTATGGTAATGCTAAAATTACAAGCTGAGTGGGTTATTTTTGCAAAGGGATTTATTATCTTATGTGCAATATTCATTTCAAAAATTAAGTAAGAATCAATCGGATAATCCGATACAAATATTTACAAATATATAAGGAGATTTAAATGACAAATTTATTTTCATTGGAAGGAAAAAAGGGCTTTATTACTGGTGGAGCTCAAGGAATTGGGAAGTGTTTAGCAACTGCAATAGCAGAGTTTGGTGCGGATATTGCAATAGTTGATATGAACTTGGATTTAGCTCAAACAACTGCTAAAGAAATAGCTGATAAAACTGGGCGTAAAGTTATGGCATACCAATGCAATGTAACAGACCCAACTAGTGTTGATGCAATGATGAAGAGTTTTGTAGCAGATTATAAAACAATCGATTTTGCAGTTAATAATGCTGGTATTGCTTCATTTGATCCTGCTATGGATATTTCTCCAGAAGACTTTAAAAGAGTTATAGATGTAGACTTAAATGGAGTATTCTTTACTTCTCAAGCAGCTGCTCGAGTAATGAAAGAACAAGGAACTGGTGGATCAATTGTAAGTACTGCTTCAATGTCTGCTCATCTTATCAATGTTCCACAAACAATTGCAAATTACTGTGCAGCAAAAGCAGGTGTAGTTCATTTGGCAAAAGGTTTAGCTGTAGAATGGTTAAAATATGCTATTCGAGATAACACTGTAAGTCCTGGTTATATGTTAACAGAGCTTGTTGCTGGATTAACTGATATGCATCCAATTTGGGAGTCAAAATTACCAGAAGGAAGCAGACTCGGTAAGCCAGAAGACTTAATTGGCGCATATATTTACTTTTTAAGTGATGCTTCACAATATGCTACAGGTACAGATCTTATTGTAGAAGGTGGATATACAAGCTTATAATATTGAAACTTTTCATAAAAAAAGAGATTCCGTTTGGAATCTCTTTTTTTATTCTCACTTAATAACTTTAACATAATTTAATAAAGCGTATCGTTTCACCTTGACCGGAACCTTAAAAT
>CAYJLQ010000074.1:528-7198 GCA_964370725.1 uncultured Treponemataceae bacterium | reverse complement strand
TATTCTTTTGCGATGTAGTCACAAAAGCTGTACAGGGGCGTGAATTGAAACCTTTATTTTCCAAAACTTCTCGAAACTTCAAAAGCTTTTTTAGCAGCAGCAATTACCGTACCTCTAAAGCCTTTTTCTTCTAATGTATCAAGGGCTTTAATGGTTATACCACCAGGAGAACAAACGCCATCTTTTAAAACCCCTGGATGAAGCCCGGTTTCCAAAACCATTGCACCAGCACCTTTTAACATTTGCGCTGCATACACATAAGCTTGCTTTCTAGTCATCCCAAATTGAACACCTGCATCTGCCAATGCTTCAATAAACATAAAGCCATATGCCACACCTGAACCACTTAATGCGGTAACTGCATCAAGCAAAGGTTCTGTTACTTGCTCTACAATTCCTGCTTTGTGTAGTAAGGCGCTTAAAGTTTTAATATTTTCTTTGCTTACAAAATCACTAGCACTTAACCCAATCATACCTTCTCCAACATGGCAAGGGGTATTAGGCATAAGTCTAATAACTGAAACAGTTTTCTTAAATTTTTCAGGGATACAATCTTCAAGATCTTGAAGTGAAACGCCTGCGGCTACCGACACAAGCGTTCCATGATATGAATCGACACCTTTAAATAGGTTTTCTATTGCACTCTTTATTACATAAGGTTTTACAGCAAGAATAATGTATTCACAATTATTCTTTGGTAAATCACTTTCATGCTTTACAATAAAAGCATTAATTTCTGATGCGAGTTTTTCAGCCTTTTCTGGAGTTCTGTTAAAGAGAATTACATTGCCATTGTCAACAGACTTTGCAACACCCCGAATAAGGGCTCCGCCCATTTCACCACAGCCAAGTAAGCCAACTTTTAATGCATTCATATACTCTCCATTTTATTCTGTATAAAATAATGTACCAGGAGCATCTCCTGAAACTAGTTTTTCTAAAATTTTATCAGTAGACCCATTTGCTAATATCATAGATATACCATATTCTTGCACTTTTTCTGCAGCCTCAATTTTAGTTACCATTCCGCCTGTACCAAAATCACTTTTACTATCCATGCTAATCTCTTCTTTTAGCTTTGCAATATTACTTACAAGCTCTACAAGTTTTGCATCCGTATGCTCTTTTGGGTTTTTATTATACACACCATCTATATCGCTAAACAAAATTAGAACATCTGCACCCCATAAAATAGCAGTAAGTGCGCTCAAGTTATCATTATCACCTATACTTATCTCTTCAAAAGACACAGAGTCGTTTTCATTAATAACAGGAATAACACCTTCGTCAACAAGGGTAAATAACGTATTTCTCATATTAAGAGTTCGCTGTTTATCACCAAAGTCATCTTTTGTTATTAATAATTGCCCTATATGCATTCCATTTTTTATAAACGAGTCTAACCATTGTTTCATAAGCTCAACTTGCCCAATAGCACAAAGAGCCTGTCTATAATGTATGTCTTTTTTTCGTGTCCAACATTTTAATGTTGAAAGGCCTGCAACTTGCGCTCCAGAAGAAACAATAACCAATTGCTTACCATTTGCAATCAATTTTTCGCACTGGCTAGCAAAGTTATTCATCCATTCAATATTAATAGTTCCATCTTCTTTTGCAAGCGTATTTGAACCTATTTTTATTACTATTTTTCGTGCTTTATCAAGTGTTTGGGCAATGGTCATCGCGTTAGTCCTTCTGCATCAATAATGTATTTTATAGTTGTCAGCGCAGTTAAACTCATAGGCCCTCGTGCATGCATTTTCTGAGTACTTATACCCAACTCGGCTCCAAAGCCGAACTCTCCACCATCAGTAAAGCGTGTAGAAGCATTTACATACACACATGCAGCATCAACATTTTGTTGAAAATAGCGAGCGCTGTGTAAATCTTTGGTTACAATTGCATCAGAGTGTTTTGTGTTATGTGTATTTATGTGTTTTACAGCATCTTCTAACGAATCAACTATTTTTATTGCTGCTATGAAATCTAAAAACTCTGTTCTAAAGTCTTCATCTTTTGCAAGCACTAAATTGTTACCTTTTGAAAATGGACTTACTATTTCATACGCTTTTTCGCATGCCCTTATTTCACATTTTCCATTTAAGCGCTCAATTAACTTTGGTAAAAAGTTTGCTGCACATGATGAATGCACTAAAATACTTTCAAGAGAATTACATGCTCCTGGGCGCTGCATTTTTCCATTTTCTGCAATATTTACAGCCATGTCAATGTCTGCGCTATTATCAACATATAAATGGCAAATACCACTTCCAGTTTCAATTACGGGAATTTTCGCATTTTCTACAACCATCTTAATAAGGTCTGCACCACCTCGTGGAAGCACAATATCAATTAAACCTCGAGCATTAAGAATCTGTGTTACTTCTTCTCTATCGCCTTCTGTTAAAAAAAGTGTGTTTGAATATTCTGGATTAATACTAGAAAGCCCTTCTTTTATAGCTTTTACAAGAGCTTTGTTTGACTCAATTGCACTTGAGCTTCCCCGTAAGAGTATTGCATTACCGCTTTTCCATGCAAGTGCAAATGCATCAACAGTAACATTTGGGCGGGACTCATAAATTATTGAAGCAACTCCAATTGGAACACGCATTTGACGTATGTCCAAACCTTTTTCGGTTTTCCAGCCGCTTATAATTTCGCCAACAGGGTCAGTTTGTGCAATTATGATTTTTATGCTATCGTTAATGCCTTCCATTCGCTCATCGTTTAATAGCAAACGGTCAACAAGGCTTTCTTTCATACCTTTTTTCCGAGCTACATCAACATCTACAGCATTTGCCATAAGAATTGCATTGCGATTTTTTGAAAGCGAGTTAATAACTGCTTCTAAGGCTTTGTTTTTTTCGTTAGCCGTAAGATTGGCTAAAAACTGCGAAGATTGTCGTAAGGAATTAAAAATAGAATCACTAATCATGGCCTTAACCCGCTTTTATGAGTATTTTATATTTTGTAAGGGATCCCTTAGTAATTAGCCAAAAAAAGCATTCCAAGTATTATGTATAGTCTGCCTATTTTTGAATCTTTTGGCATTTTTTGGCTTACAGTCTTTAAGAACCACCAAAAGACACCAAATCCAGGGTCAATTCGTAATGCGTACTCTGAAAAGTCATCTTTTGTAGATAGTGAGCCAAACATTAAAAAAACAGAATCATTTAATAAGCCTAAAAAGTTTTCATACACAGTAGAATAATTTTCATCATTAATAAGAGCACAAACTTCATCTAAACGGAATAAAACTTGATCTTTTAAAACCTCGTCAGACTTTTCCACCCATGTTTTTTGTATTAATAACGTTAAATTATTATGAAAGCTGTTAATAAGCGTTTTTTCTACATTTTTGTCAGCGCCATCAACTAAACTATCAAAAATTTTCTCTGCCCCAAATATACCTGCTATAACTTTTCCGCCTCGAACAACGTGTGCTTTTTTATTTGCATTCAAAACATCATCCATTGCATTAACAACATCAGCTGTTACACATTGTTCTAAAAGACTTTTTGAAAATAATGATTCATCCCTCATAACGTATAGGGTACACGTTTATGCAATTTTTGTCCATACCCTAAATGCAAAAGTTGCAGTTTTTTACGCTTTAGATTCCAACGATGATAGCCAAATTGAAGAATATGCATCACTTGGCATTCGCCAGTCACCACGCGGAGATAGACTTATTGAACCAACCTTTGGACCATCAGGAAGACACGAACGTTTAAACTGTTGTGAGAAAAATCGTTTTATAAAAAGAACTAGTCTCTTTTGTATTTCATCTTTTGAAAACAATTCTCCTTCCAAGCCACTTTTAAAAGCATGTTCGGCCAAAAATTGAATTTTATCTGGCGAAAATCCCCAGCGAACAAAATAATAAAGGAAAAAGTCGTGTAAATCGTATGACCCCAGAATCTCTTCTGTTGCTTGTATGCCTTTTCCATCTGTGTCAGGTATTAATTCTGGGCTAACAGGAGTTTCAAGAACATCATGCAAAACTCTTGCTAGAGCTTGCCTTCCCTCTTGAATTGCACTTGCTTCATAATAGCGAACTAAGTGGCGCACAAGGGTTTTAGGAATTGAAGCATTAACGCCATACATCGACATGTGGTCTCCATTATACGTTGCCCAACCTAGTGCAAGCTCAGAAAGATCGCCTGTACCTATTACAATGCCATTAACAGCATTTGCCATATCCATAAGCACTTGTGTTCTCTCTCTAGCTTGAGAATTTTCATATGTTGCATTAATAAGATTTTTATCATGCCCAATATCCTCAAAATGATGCAACACGGCCTTTGTAATAGGGATTTCTTTTAAGGTAATCCCACTTTCTTTTGCCAAAAGACAGGCATTGTGGTATGTCCTATCGGTTGTTCCAAAACATGGCATTGTAACCGCTATTATACCTTTTAAATCTAGTTTTAAAAACATAAAGGCTTCAAGAGTTACAAGAAGGGCTAGTGTAGAATCTAATCCACCCGAAAGCCCTATTACAACAGAGGTACATTTTATGTGACTTAAACGCTGTACTAAGCCTGCTGTTTGTATTTGTATAATTTCTTTACAACGTTCTACCACCGCTTTTGGGTCGCTTGGTATAAACGGATATGGGTCTATATGTCTAGCAAGAGGCCTCAAAAGCTCTGGGATTTGTACAGGATGAGATATATAAGTAGATTTATGCATAGCAGCACAGGAAGCAAATGATGTGTTTTTTTGCCGCTCTTGCATAAGTTTTTCAGTGTCTATATCTGCTATACAAAACGATTCATCTGAAAAAGGAAGACTTTCTGCCAATAAAGATCCATTTTCTCCAATTATATTATGTGATGAAAAAACAACATCGGTTGTAGACTCTCCCCGTCCTGCATCTGCGTATAGATATGCACACATAAGCCGTGCAGAATGCGAAGAAACTAATAAACGGCGATAATCACACTTTGAAACTGATTCATTGCTAGCAGAAAGATTTACCATTATTGTAGCGCCATTTTGTACGTGACGTGTAGATGGAGGGCATGGAACCCATAAATCTTCACAAATTTCTATAGCAAAGCTAAGATTCGCATTTGAATGTGCAAAGAACAATTGGTCTGTTCCAAAAGGAACTTCATATCCCTTATCTTGAGCATTTTTAATTGTGGCCACTTGTATGCCATCAAAAGCTGGTGCAAAATGCCTTTTTTCATAAAATTCAGCATAGTTTGGTATGTGTGTCTTCGGAACAAGGGCTACAACTTGCCCTTCAGAACATACCGCTGCAACATTGTATATAGCACCTTCATATGCAAACGGGAGCCCTACAACTGCAGTAAGCGTTTTATTTTTTGTAGCATTTGCAATTTTAGCTAACGCACGCAGCGCTGATTCTTGTAGCGAACGTTGAAAAAAAAGGTCAGAACATGTATAGCCTGTAATACAAAGCTCTGGGAACGCAACAAGAGAAACACCTTCTTTTTGTGCTTTTTCAATAAGTAAAATAATTTCTTGTGCATTCTTTTCACAATCTGCAACACTTACAGAAGGACTTGCACACGCAACACGAATAAATCCATACATATGAATATTATACACTCGTGGAGAAATAAAATCAATTATTAATTGTTCATTATTAATTATTATTGCTATGCCACATCCACGTTAACTCGTGTTTGTTATATTGCATGTGTTGAATATAGGTATTGGGGATTTTGGCAAATTCTTCTATTAAAGCCCAGTCGGTTTCGCCTTGCATTTTAATACTGCAAATCATGTTTTTGGTAAGCCCTGAGTCTATCCATTTTTTTACCCACTCTAAAAGACGGTCAGGATAGCAAATAACATCTGAAAAAACCCAGTCAAATTTTCCTAAGTCTTGTGGAGGCAGGGTAAAAGCATCGTGTGTTTTAAACTCTACAAGAGGATTTTTCATAAGTCGTGGGTCAAGTTCGCTTCTGTCTACAGCAAACACATTGCAACCGAGCTCAGTTAATACCCATGTCCAACCACCGGGACAAGCCCCTGCATCAAAACATCGCTCACCACTTGTTGGAAGAGAGCCAAAGCGATGATTAAAGCGCACTAACGCTTCTTCAAATTTTAGATACGCTCTCGATGGCGGATTCTCATGATCTTCTATTAAAGTGATGTTTCCTGCGGGAAAAAGTGAGTTGCTTTTTGGAAACACTAAGGCGTTATCTTTGTCTATAAGTGTAAAAAGCCCAATAGTAGAATGTGGCACATCAAAAGGAAAGGGTTTTAATTTTGTGTTAATATAGGGTAGTTTTTCTTGAATAAGGGCTGCCCGCCTAAAATGCTGATATGAATATGATGCCCAATTGCGCATTATGTCTTTTAGCGCTACGGCAGCCTTTGATATAGATTCAACATGAAGCTCATACACTTCCTCTAGACTTGTTTTTGCCCAAGAAGGCTCAACATAGCATTCATTTTCATAGTAGAGAAGATTTTCATATTCAACAGGCTCTGATGTGTAGGCAAAACGCCTTTTTAATTCATCTTTTAATTGCTTTTTATGCTCATCAAAGGCAAGATACGCACAACCTTGTAATTTTTTCATATTTTCCTTTTTTCATCTGCGTTACCGGGCGAGCGATATCCTTTTGCTGCAAGCAAAAGATACAAGCGGAGCACGGGACGGCTGAAAGCCGGAACGCCCCAC
>CAYJLQ010000074.1:0-518 GCA_964370725.1 uncultured Treponemataceae bacterium | reverse complement strand
TTTTCATATTTTCCTTTTTACATTTTTAAAATCCGTAGATTACGCAGATTTTTATTGTGAAACTGCATTTTGCCATTCTGAGTATGCCACGCTACAAAAAAACCTGCCACCTCCGCCCTCATAATTCGTAATTAGGCATTCGTAATTCGTAATTATTTAACTGCCATAACCTTTCTTGTTTCATCTATGCCAGGGCCTACAACACGCACAAAATATATACCTCTTGCAACTGCATTTCCAGCATTATTTTTTCCATCCCAGCTAAAATAGTGAGTCCCCGCAGCCTTTCTTCCTCGGTTAAGCACTTTTACGATGTTTCCATCTGCGGTAAGGACAGTAATATTTAAGTTTCCATCATCTTCCATAATAACTTCTAAGGCAACTTCTTCACTCTCATTTACGTTAATAACGTTATTGAGAATAGTTGTACCACCACGCTGTGGATAGTTTCCTAAATAAAATGAGAACAAACCTAAGTCTGCAAGATCGCCTGGGTTTGGAAGGTAAATATGGTACAG
>CAYJLQ010000073.1:0-7260 GCA_964370725.1 uncultured Treponemataceae bacterium | reverse complement strand
GAAAAGATTCAGTATCTATTAAAGGGCGGTCAATACGGTTCAGTTGAAGATGTAAACGGCTGGAATTATAAAGTACTGTAATTTTGTGCTAAAATAGCAAAAGCGGTTTTCTTTTTTAAGAAACCGCTTTTTTTTGTACCATTTCTATTTTTTATGTAATATTTTCCAAAAGGCACTATCTGGTTTTTTTAGTTCTTTAGAACCGCGTGTAATTTTACACAAGCTCATATTAAACTTCTTTGCAATTTCACGTTGTGAAGTGCCGTTATTTATTTCCTTGACTAATAACCATCTAGCTGCAATATCTTTTCGTTCTGACGGTGTTAGTAGACAACCTAAAAAATCCTCTACTAGCTGAGGATCATGTATATCAGCTATTATACCATACAACTCTTCTAGACCTTTCTTTATTTCTGCTTCGTACTCAAGATTAGTTGAATTTTCTTTTTTTTCCATTACATAATTATAACACATGTACAAAAAAAATGGAAGACTTAAAAAACTTGCTAAAACAAAAAGAGCTCTAACCAACTACAGCTTTTGCTAGCCCCCTTGACAGAATTGCTTTTTTAGCCCATATTTATAGTATGTCTACTTCAATATTTTCTGATATAATTACCCGTGTTATGGACTTGTTTGCTTCTGGAGATGCAGAAGCCGATAAAAAGCGCTTCTTAAAAAAAGTAAGCAAGGATCTTTCTCAAACTAAGGTTAAATTTTATAAATATAGCTCAGATGAAGCTTTACCACAAATGGCAAAATTCTTTTTCGAACTCTACAAGGTTGTGGGACCAACACAAGCTATTTTTCGAAATATAAAAAATCCTAATGCCTATAAAAATATGGTAATCAATCATTATTTAACTGATGACCAAAAAGATATAGAACTGCGCCTTGGAGAAGAAGCTATATATGAAATGTCTAAAAAGATTCCTTTAGCAAACCTAATTGAGCATGTAAACAAGGATTTAAATGACTACTTATCTATTTTTACTGACGAAAAGATTGCATTAATTGACGCAACATATTCACGATTAATTCAACTTATTGACTTTTGTACTTTCGATTACTATTTTTTCTTAAAAAAGTTTGACTCTTCAATACAAGAAGACAATTTTAACTATGTTCCTCACTTTGCACCTATTCGCGCAGAGTATATTACAGAAGATTTAAAAGAGTTTATAGATGTAGCTTGGAAACTTCCATTTGACAATGCATGGACACAAGTTTTTGCAGTTATAAAAGAATCTATGAGTTCACAACCTATTTCACCACAAGTTTGGAACAAGGTTTTACAGCGCCTACGAAAATTTAATTCTCTAGGTGTTTTTGAAATGATTATTCAGCTTATTGCAAAAGACCCTGGATACAAAGCTGTTATTACGGAAACAACCCACAATGTTTTAGATGCTCAACTTACCGCAATAAAAAACGGTACAGAAACAGCGTTAAACCGAATAAAACAAGAGCAAAAGACTTCAAAAATTGATGATCTTCTTACAGCTATTTTTGGGACAACATCAGTTGTACGTTTAAAATATTACAGTGATGATGCAACACAAATGCTGCAAAAAAAATCAATAAATGGCTTTGTTTATGCAGCTCCTCTCAACTATCTAAAAGCTTTCTTAAATGACTATTATAAAAAGAATGTGCGAGAATTTGCAGATTTAGTACTTATTCGAGGCCAATGGGTGTCTTCAACATTAGCTTCACCAATGTCAGATACCTATCATCAGCTTTTAAACTTATCTGAAAAAATTACAGAGTTTGATGAAAATTTAAGCGAAGAAGGTGTTGCAGGGGTAAAAATTAAAACCTATGTAGCGCGTGCAGATAGAGATAGAGAAGCAAAGAATATTCTTAAAACTATTATTAAAGATACAAATGAAGCTGCACAAACAATGCTCGTTGATGCTACAAGAAACCTTATAGTAGTTGCAAAGCACACAAAAATGCTCTTAGAAGATATTGAGAAAAAAAAGCCAGAACTAATTATCAACTGGCCAGAGCTTGTACATTTTTCAGAGCGACCAATAAAAGAGCTTGGCGTGGATGTGTACAAAAAAATATTCCATTTTGTTACACTCATGAAGTTCTTTTTATCAAATAACGATGATGAATAAAAAATGGCTGCCAAACGGCAGCCATTTTTTATACTAAGAAAAGGTAATTAAAAAGCTTTAACAACTTCTCCATTAGGGAAAGATTCTTCAATATATTTTTCTATTGTTTCGCTTTGTAAGGCGTTAACTAATGCAATAATACGATCATCTTGTTCCATTCCTTCTTTAACAGTAATAATGTTTACATAAGGAGATTCTGCACCTTCAACAAAAAGCCCATCTTTTGCAGCACTTAATCCAGCAGGCAAAGCATAGTTACCATTAATAATTGCAATATCAACATCAGATAAAACTCTAGGTAGTGATGCTGCTTCAATTTCATGGAACTCTAAGCCTCTTGGGTTATAAATAATATCAAGTGGAGTTGCAGTAATACCTGCTTCTTCATTAAGTTCAATAAGCCCTGCAGATTGTAGTAGCAACAGCGCTCTACCTTCATTTGTTGGGTCATTTGGGATAGCAATTGTAGCGCCATCTTCTAAGTCATCTAAACTTTCTAATGAGTTAGAATACATTGCAACAGGTTCAACATGGATACCGCCAGCATTTACTAAGCTATATCCTCTTTCATTGTTAAAAGAGTCCATATAAGGTGTATGCTGAAAGAAGTTTGCGTGAATCTCGCCACTTTCAACTGCTTCATTTGGCGTTACATAATCTGTAAATTCAATTACTTCAAGGGTGATACCTTGCTTATCCATCTCATCTATTACAAGCATAAGCATTTCTGCATGTGGTACTGGAGTAGCTCCAACTTTGAGAACAGATGAATCATCTTCTTTTGCGCCAGCTGCAAAAAGAAGTCCAACAAGGGTGAGGGCAATAAACATTGAAAAAATTTTTTTCATTTTTTCTCCTAAAAAGTCATTTTTAAGCTCAGCAATAAAAAAGACAATATAATATTCCGTTTGCAACGCAAACTTTTAAATGAATGGTTAGACACCTTTTGTGACTGCCATTCAATATTGCTCATATACTAATTAGCGCCTTCTTAATAAAGAATCACTAATTTTTGTTCCAACTAATTGTACAATTTCAACTAATAGCAATATGACAACAACGGATGCGACCATTACGTCTGGTCTAAAACGTTGATATCCATACCGTATGGCAAGGTCACCTAACCCGCCACCACCTATTACTCCAGCCATAGCTGAATACCCAATAAGGTTTATAATAGTAAGTGTAATACCAGCAACAAGAGACGGCTTAGCCTCAGGAATTAGTACCTTTGTAATGATTTGAAATGTAGTTGATCCCATAGCCCTTGCAGCCTGCACAACGCCAGGATCTACTTCTTTAAGTGCGGTTTCAATAATTCTCGCTACAAAAGGTGCTGCAGCAATTGAAAGAGGTACAATAGTTGCTGCAGTCCCAATACTTGTTCCTATAATAAGTCTAGATAGAGGAAACAAAATAATCATTAAAATTAAAAAAGGAAACGATCTAAGAGCATTTACAACTCTAGTTAGCACTATATATGATACTGGGCGTGGTTTTATTCCTGTATTAGGATCTGAAATACATAATAGAACACCTAGTGGTAATCCTAAGAAAATTGATACAATTGTAGAAACAAAAACCATAATAAGAGTTTCTGTAGTGGCCTCTCCAACTAATAAAAACAAGGCTTCAAAATTAATCATCATGACCTCCTTCTAAAGAAGTTTCCACTACAACTCCATTCTCATGTAACCATTCAACAGTTTTTTTTATATTTTCATCGGTTCCAAGAATATCTGTAATCATAGTTCCAATATTTTTATTTGGGAGGTGCTGAATACCACCCGCCCTTATATTAAAATCAACGTCAAATTTCTTTGTAGCTTGACTTAATAAAGGAGCTCCCGTTGAGTCCCCTATAAAACGCAAGGTATATGCGCCCCCATCATCTGACCATCTTACCAAAGAGCCTTGTTCGCTTTTCTTTGAATCATATTCAACTTTGTTAAATGGTTCAGCTGAAATCAATGTTGACAAAAATCCCTTTGTAACAGAAGACTTAGGATGTGCAAATATTTCATCTACAAATCCCTGCTCAACAACATTACCGTCATCTAACACCGCAACTTGGCTACATGCATCACGAACAACTTCCATTTGGTGTGTGATCATAATAACCGTTAAATTCATCTTTTTTTGTATGTCGCTAATTAACTGTAAAATTGATTGTGTCGTTTCAGGATCTAAAGCACTGGTTGCTTCATCACAAAAAAGGATATCTGGCTTATTGGCCAAAGCACGAGCAATAGCAATACGTTGTTTTTGCCCCCCAGAAAGAGTGCTAATTGGGGCATTATAACGGTCAGATAAACCAACTGTATCTAAAAGCTCTTGTACTCTTTGTTTTATCTTAGCTTTGGGCATTCCTACAATTTCTAATGGGTATGCAATATTTTCACCAGCAGTTCTTGAGCTAAATAAGTTAAAGGTTTGAAAAATCATACCTATTCTTCGTCTATGTGCGATAAGATCTTTTTTTGATAAAAAATTTACTTTTGAGTCATTGTAATAAACATTACCAGAGTCAGGAGTTTCTAACAAACTAATAAGTCTTACAAGCGTAGATTTACCAGCACCACTCCTGCCTATTATTCCATATATGGTATTTGAGGGTATTGTAAGAGAAATGTCCTGAACAGCATGTACAGTTCCTGAAGCGCCTTCATATGTTCTCTTAAGAGATTCAAGACGTATTTCCATAAAAAGCTCCTTTTTGCACTACACTATAGATACAAAAATATAATCTATTTTTGCATATTTTCCCTAGAAAGTCAATGAGAAAAGGTACCACAGGAAAATACGTACACGTTGTATAAATTTGGTATTGTAATTAAAAACCCTTTGACACAATAGAGTACTTTTTGTATAATGCAGTTCAGATATTAATACATTTTCACACAAGGAGAAAAAAATGAAAAGAACTATTCTTACATGCTTAGTTTTGCTTGTTGTAGGCAGCGTAGCTTTTACACAAGAACAAGATCCAGGTTTTTCTAACACATTATACACTGGTGTTGGATCTGGTAGCGTTATTAACGAACCAGCAAAAGGATCTGGGGATGATGTAGAGTTTGAAGGTTTTGCAAACTATTTCACTGCAAACATTAAAGCTTCAAACGGATTAACAATTGCAGGTGACATTAAATGGATTGTTCTAGAAAACGGTTCAATGAAGGCAAAAATTCTTGGGGCAAACTTTAATTCTGTAATGAGCCCAATTGCAAACCTCGACTTAGGGGTTGGTACAAATCTTGATTGGGAAGTAGGACCAGAACCTTTTTCAGGACCAACTTTTACATCATATGAAGTTTCAGAATATGCTGGACTTGGTATTTTTACAAGCCCAAGTGTTGGTGTAATTTCTAACCATTTTGCACAAGACGCTCTTGCTATTAGATATTCTTTAGAAGATGTTTTAGTTGTTGGTGCTGCTTTAAACGGTGGTTTATCAGGATCAAATACTGCAGGTATTGGTGCAAAACTTAACATTACAGATCTTCTTTCACTTGGTTTTGCCTATAACGGAAGCTTCAAAAGTTCTGGTAACATTTTTTACCTTGGATCATCACTATACTTAGTTGATGGCTTTGACATCGATATATGGACAAACTTTGCAATAGATTTAAACACTTCTATTGGTGGTAGACTTGTATTCCACAAAAATAACTTCCGCTTTAAACCTGAGTTCACTGCAACTTTCTGGGATCAAGAAAACAAAGGAAACTCAATGTTTGCAGCAATCGTAGCAGAAATGAGCATTTCTGATGAAGTTCTTGCTGGAGTTAATGCTAGTTGGGGTCTTGGTTCAGATGCAAATACTGAAGTTGACACTAACGATTCAGGCGCACGACTCACTGTTACACCACACATTGTATGGAACATCAGTGACAACAATAGACTTTCAATGGGTGTAAATATTATGCCAGTTTGGTGGCAAGATGATACCAGCGAATTCTTCTGGAGCATTCCTGTTTCTTGGAGAGTTTTATTCTAGTCAACATCTAGTTACTATATAAAAAAAGCAACATCATCTTACGACGGTGTTGCTTTTTTTGTTTTTTAGTTTTAAGCCTCTGGCTCTAAACCTGTTACATAAAACTCATCAGGTATCTTTGATGGGCGGCCTGTTGTTGAATCCACACAGGCCCAGCGCACAGTAGCCTCTGCACATATAACGCCATCTTGTTTTTTTACTATTTGAGAAAATTCTCCTGATATTTTTTTTAGCTTAGTTGGTCTTACTTCTATAGTTAAAACATCATCTAATACAGCTGAAGCTTTGTATTTAATATCAATTTCAGTTACATACATATGATAACCTGCTTTAACAATACCTTTATAATCAAACCCTATAGCATGTAAATATTGCATTCTCGCATGCTCTAGATAATTCAAATAATTTGCATTATTTACATGATTATAAGAATCACATTCATAGCTTCTAACTTGAAATGTAACTTCATGCATAATTTTCTCCTTATTTTAATACAGAATCTACTAATACCTTAAAATCTGTATCTACGTTATCATTTTTTAGTTCAAGATCTTTTGGAATAACATATATTCCTGATTCTTCAACAATTGTATCAACCTCAATTATTTCTAAGTCAGCCTCAACTGTTTGGTTTTTAAAGAACTTATGTACAAAACTAAAGGCAGCTGTTTCAAGCGAATCTACAGATGTAGCTTCTCCATTAGAAATATCAGCAGGATCATCTTCTAATTCAGCTTCGTCTCTAACATCGTCTTCTGTATTCACTTCTTCTTCGTCGAGAGAAGAGAAGTCCATTGAAGAAATGCTAAAATTAAAGTTCTCAAAGTAGTCTTCAACAACATCTTTTTCGATAACACGTTGTGATTTTTCACCTATAACCATGTCTTCATTTAATAAGTCAAAGACAGCATTCTCTAAGCCAGCTCCAGCTTCTTCTTTTTCCGAAGAAACCTCACTATCTTGTGTAACTTCTTGACTTGCAGAGACTTCTAATTCTTCTACTTCAAATATATCTGCATTATCTAATTCTTCGACTTCGTCTAGTTCTTCGACTTCATCTAGCTCTTCGACTTCTTCTATTTCATCTAGCTCTTCAACTTCATCTAACTCTTCAACTTCGTCTAGCTCTTCAACTTC
>CAYJLQ010000072.1:0-7351 GCA_964370725.1 uncultured Treponemataceae bacterium | reverse complement strand
GGTATAGAAAAGTCAAGTTCAATAGCGTTTTCGCCTGTTCCAATTTCAATGCCACTTTCTTGAATAAGGTATCTTATAAGGTATTCAGGCGTGCTTCCTTGCCCTGCTACCGTGAGTGTTTTTCCTTTTAAATCTTCTAAACTGGTTATAGAAGAATCTTTACTAACAATAGACATCATGCCATTTCCTGTAATTCCAGCTAACATGATTTCTCCATTGTTAGCATTATATACCTTTGCAGCCACATTTACAGGAAGGATTCCAATATCCACTTCACCTTTTAAAAGCTTCGGTAAAAGCACATCAGGGCTTGCACTTACTTCAAATGTTGAAGGTATTCCGTCAATTACAGGTGGATTTTCAAAAAGATATGAAAGACCAATGCTCGATGGTCCATTAAGCCCAGAAACACGGATAGTTTCAATTGTTGGGTCTTTGCTTCCACCTGCAAAGAGAGTACTTGCAAGGAATAGTAGGGTAAGGGTAAGTATTTTTTTCATAATTTCTCCAATATATTTGTATTGATAAGGTAAGTCTAACTTTTTTAATGAGCTGTGTCAATGGAGAGTAATTAATAATTAACAAGTAATAATTAATAGAAGTTTTACATTGTCTAGAAATTATTTCGTCTACCACCAATTTTTTCCAGTGGTAATCGCTATCATTTTTCAGTATTGCAAGGGTAAAATCATTATTAATTATTAATTATGCATTATAAATTGATATTCTGCCACTTTCCACCCTTAAATCTATGGCGGGTAAGGTTAAAGCGCACTATTTGATCTAAGAGTAAGCCTACCCAAGCTCCAATTAGTCCCATCCCTAAAGGATATACAAAAAGCCAGCTAGAGAATGGTCGAATAAATGCAACACTTACTAATGATACAAAAGCTGTATAGCGAGTGTCTCCTGCTCCGCGTAAGCAGCCACCAAAAATTAACTGGGCTATTTGAAGCATTACAATAAAGGCAACAAGTTTCATAATGATGTTTCCGTAATCGAGAATTACTTGATCGGTGGCAAAAAGAGAATAAATGTGCTCACCAAAGATAATGTAAACAATAGCGATAATAAGCGAAAACAAAAACCCAATTTGTTGACAAAAAGCGCCATATACACGTGCAAGTTCAGTCCTTTTTTGCCCTAAACTTTGACCTACGAGAGATACGCTTGCAACAGATAAGCCATCTCCAATTGAAAACGAAATTGTTATAATTGTCATACCAATTTGGTGGGCAGCAAAGGCAGTCGTTCCCAAGTTGGCAATAACAAGGGCTGTGAGTAAAAATCCGATGCGTAAAAAAGCTTGCTCTACAAAAGTGCCACTTCCAACCTTATAAAGGCTCCTGTAAATAGGGGCTTTGAATTTAAGCGTATTTGATTTACATAATAGGTATAGGTATTCTTTTTTTCTTAATACAGAGGTTAGCGAAACAACAAACCCAGTAAAAAATCCGAGTAGGGTAGCAATGGCAGCACCTTTTACCCCAAGGGCAGGAAAACCAAAGTTTCCGCCAATTAATAAATAATTAAATGCAACATTTACAAGGCTCATGCTTACATTAGCCCTCATGCTTATCTTTGTTTTGCCAACTCCTCTTTGAGCCGCATTTATGCCCATAGTAAGTGCTTGAAACAATAGCCCTGCAATAATTATTCTAAAGTATCCAACAGATTCTTCATGCGTATCAGCTTGACTTCCTGCAAAAAGGAGAATCTGTTCAGAAAAAATGAGTGCTAATGTTGTAATGCACACTCCTAAAATAACTATGACAAAAATTGATTGCAATAATACCTGGTTTGCTTCATCTTGCTTTTCTTCACCCTTGCGTCTTGCTGTTACGGCGCTAATTGCTGTTCCTAGTGCTATAAAGATGGCAAGGCAAATAAATTTTGGTTGATTTGTAAGACCTATAGCAGCAATTGCGTATGAGCCTAAAGATCCCACCATAATGGTATCAACAAAGACTGTTAGTGCCATTAAAAAGGATTCAAGAGCTGCCGGCCATGCAATGCGCACTGTATTAGCAAATAATTCCTTGTTCGATGGAATTTCTTTATCGAGAACATCATTTTTTAAAATTGATATAGCATTAAACAAAAACATGTACTAGTATGAACCACTAGTACTTTTTTCTACACTTTGTCCTAAAAGCTCTTTTGCAATAATAAGCCCAGCTGAACAGCCAAGTCTTGTTGCCCCAGCTTTCACCATTTCTTGTGCCGATGCTAGGTCTCGTATTCCGCCAGCTGCTTTTACACCCATATCAGAACCAACTGCTTTTCGCATAATGGCTACATCTTCAGGAGTTGCTCCAATAGCAATTGGATTGCCATCTTTATCGTTTCCTGGAGTCCCAAAGCCTGTTGAAGTTTTTACAAAGTCAGCTCCAGCGGCCTTTGCGCACTCGCATGCCTTTACAATCTCTTCTTTGGTTAGGTAGCAGTTTTCGAAAATTACTTTTACAATCACTGGCCTATCGATTGGATTTACTGCATCTATCTCAGAAGCTCTTTCGTCCATATCATGTGCATCTTTTGCAGACACTACTACATTTTCAATATCAGCTTGAACATCTTCCCATCGGCCTTCTTTTGCAGCTCCCACATCGATAACCATATCAATTTCATGTGCTCCATCTAGAACAGCTGCTATAGTTTCAGCTCCTTTAATTTCGGAGTTAGATGCTCCTAGTGGAAATCCCACAACGGTGCATACGGCAGGGTAGTACCCATCTTTATTTGGAGTAGAAAGCAATTTTGCAGCCAATGGCACTTGAATGGGATTTACACAAACAGATGCAAAGCCATACTCTTTTGCCTCAGCACATAATTTTTCTATATCTGCTCTTGTTGCTGTAGCCTTTAAAACGGTGTGATCAATCATTTTTAATATATCCATTTTGTATTCCCCTTTAATAATGTGTATACTTCTATTATGCACTATTCTGGACCTAAGTGCAAGGGTTAAAGTATCACAAAAAAATGATAAACCTTCCTACTATTTCCACTATTGTGTTTATCTATAAAAAAATATTGAAAAAAACATAAAAAAAAATGCAGTGTTAACTTGCGCTAACTAGGGGTAACGTTGTAAAATATTATTAACTTAACTATTGAGAGGTATAATTATGGCACACAAAATTAGTGATGAATGTATCAACTGCGCAGCATGTGAAGGTGAATGTCCTGTAAACGCAATTTCTGAAGGTGACGGTGTTAGAGTTATTGATGCTGGTACTTGTGTAGACTGTGGTGCATGTACATCAGCTTGTCCTGTAGACGCAATTAGCCAAGAATAAGTTTTACTACAAATATAAAACTTTTTAAGTATGGTTATATTTTACAAAAATGTAAAATATAACCTATTTTTTTTGCCTTAAGTGTGGTATAGTTTATTATGGCTTTTGATAAACATAGATACTGCGCTTTTTATATAATTTCGCTTATTATTATGCCTACATTATTGTATGCTGCAGATATTTCTTCTTTTTTACCAAATACAGCAGATAATACTTCTACTATTCAACGATTTCCTACAATTAAAACTCTAACCAATGCTGATAGCATTTTTAAGCAGTATAGCCAAGAGGTGAGTGAAAACTATCTTCACCTTGCTAAAGATGAAAGTCCTAATATAACAATTTACACCTATGTCGCAACTGAAAATGATACACTTCTTTCTATTGCTGCTCGCTGCAATATACCCTATGAAACAGTGGCTACGGCTAATAATCTTGCGTTTATTGATTCTGCAATAGCTGGAAAAAAGCTTTTTTTGTCTACAGCGTCAGGACTATTTATAGCAGAAAAACCTCAAAACCCTCTTGAGTTTCTTTTAAAAACAAGGTATTCTAGAAGTAAGGGAAATAATAGTTTTCAACTTGGGCTTTCATTATTTAGCTTTGTTTTTGGAGCAAGATTATCTGCTACCGAACGAAGTTTTTTTGCAGATTCAAGTATGATTCCACCACTTGATGAAGGTATTATATCCTCTTCATTTGGGATGAGAATTAGTCCGTTTACAGGTGAGCAAACGTTTCATCGTGGAACAGACATTGCAGCCCCTCGTGGTACGCCTGTTTATGCCAGTAAGTCTGGAATGGTTGCTTACGCTGGAGTAGACAATATTTATGGAAACTATGTTATTATCCAGCACGATAATAACACCCAAAGTTTATATGCCCATCTTCACACTATGTTTGTGAAAACTGGCGATATAGCAGAAAAAGGAATGCATATTGGAACTGTTGGTAGTACTGGTTTATCGACAGGAGATCATTTGCATTTTGAAATAAGGATAGGGAGTAGGGCACAAGACCCATCTTCTATTATAAAAAATTTTTGGCAGTAAAGGAAAACAATTTTGAGGATTAAAAAACTTTGTGTACTATTTTTAATTTTTCTCTTTATTTCTCAATTTGTATTTTCTGAATCATTCCGTGTACGAAAAGTAGTTACAATGGAAATGACAGATGAAACTGCAAACAAGAGTATTACTCTTGGTATGGGCGAAGCTTTGCATCTTATTTTACCTGAAAATAGAGTTTTTATGCAGGGCGTACAGCTTAAAATAAAGATTCCAGCAAGCTTAGCTGAATATGGCGGTGCAGTTGCCTATTCCTTTTATGGTGATGTTTCGCCAAATCCTTCAGCAGACATAATTGATTATAATGCAGAAAGGCTTTTGATAGGTACTTTTACTAATCGCTTAACATATCATCTAGATATTCCACTAAGTGATGATTTAAAACCTACAACAGATCCATATACTAAAATAATTCAATTACCGTATGATCAAATTGCCGATGATATATTTTTTAGAGCTCATATTGTAATGAAGGGAATACCAGATGGATTATGGGATTCTTCTATAGAAATTGAAGTTAAACCAATTTTAGCTAATAAGGGATTGTTAGATCTTTCCATTTTATATCCACCGCAAGTTGAAGGCTCTGGGGAATCCTATCCTTTTATTGTATTCATAGATGATGATTTAACTGATTTTACTGGTGAGCCTCTTCTATTGTCTACTGGTATGCATCATGTTACTGTTTCTTCTGAGTTTTTTAGAAATGAGGTGCAAACCTTTGCCATTGAAAAAGCAAGTACAACAAACCTTGAAATTCAATTAAAAGATATTGCTCCTTTGTTAGCAGTTTCTGCACCTGAAAATGCCAAGTTTTTCTTAAATGATGTAGAATATGTTGATTTTTCATCTCCTATCAAGGTAACAACCGGCACACATCAATTACGATTTTCAATTGGGGAATATGAAATTATTCGAACAATTGAAGTCTTAAATGGCAGAACCTATAATATTGATGTTTCTTTTGACGTAGATATAACTGAAGAATAACATATCCTGATAAAAAAAGTTAAAGATTTTGACTTAGCTACCCGATATTATAAATGTCGGGCGAGCAAATCCCCTCCCACCCATTGTTTGCCCGACTGCCTTGATGGCATGACCGACATTCGTGTCGGTCTTTTTTTTTAATATCCTTCTTATACGTATTTTATCTTGACAAAATGCTTATACTTTACTAAACTGATACAGTGAAAAAAAATAAACGAAATGTTTTCATAGTTTTAGGTTGTGGCTTTTTCTTTACCATTCTTATTGGTGGTTTTTTAGGTGGTCTTCTTGCCGGAACAGTTAACATTAAAAATAATGAACACTTTACAGAATTTGGTACTACACTTCCAACAAAACTCTTAGATATAAACGGTGAATTAATCACTGAGTTTGCATCAGATGAAAAGCGAAAAGTAATTGAATATATTGACCTTCCTCAGCATCTCATTGATGCTCTAACTACTCGGGAAGATGATAACTTTTTTGAGCACTTTGGGTTTAACTTTGTTTCTATTGTACGTGCTGCTATAGGGCAGGTGCTTGGAATGAATCTTGGTGGTGGTAGTACTTTAACACAACAAATTGCTGGTACCCTCTACTTAGATAGAACAGAAATAACTATCACTCGTAAAATTTTTGAACTTTGGTGGGCAATCCAAATGGAAAGGCGTTATTCAAAGGAAGAAATTTTAGAATTATACTTAAATGAGGTATATCTTGGTGATGGTACATATGGTGTTAATTCTGCATCAGAATACTATTTTGGCCATGATGCAACAGAAATAACAGCTGCAGAAGCTGCTCTTTTGGTTATACAGCTATCCAATCCAACATATTATAACCCTTTTGAAAATCCAAATCGCGCAATGGACAGACAACGCTATGTTTTAGATGAAATGGTTGCGTTTGGTTTTATTACACAAGAAGAGGCCGATACTCAATATGAAGATTTTTGGTTAAACTTTGACTACACACGTATTAGTTCTTCTGCATTTTACTTTAGAGACGATAAGGCTCCTTGGTTTAGTGAATATGTGCGACGTGAATTAGAAGATATGATGTATGGAACTATGAATGTTTATACCGATGGATATACCGTTCATACAACTATGAATATGAAACATCAGCTTGCAGCACAAAGTGTAATGGAATATTATATTGCAGAAGCAAATAGACGTTATTCACAAAGTAATACTGGGGACAGAAGGGCAATAGAAACTTATGCTCCAATGACAGAACTTATTTCGCTCGTTTTTGATATTCCTCAGTTAAAAGTTTCAGAACAACGAGTACAAGTGAATGCATATTCAACATATAAAAATGAATTAAATCCAATGCTTGATGCACTTTCTCTTATGTTTGATATAGACGAATTAAAAGTAGGTATTGTAAATAGGGCAACCGCACTAGCTACTGCAGATAGTAAAAAAACTACTGTAGAAGGTACCATGATATCATTAGAAAACAATACTGGGTATATAACAGCTCTTGTCGGCGGTAGCGAATATACACAAGATAATCAGTTTATTAGGGCTACGCAAGCTATGCTGCAACCAGGTAGTGCTTTTAAACCTTTGATGTATTCAGCAGCAATTGAATCAAAAAAGTTTACAGAAGCTTCTGTGCTTGAAGATGCTCCATACGTATTTGAAAATGCAGATGGCACGCCATACATTCCTCAAAACTATTTAGGAACATGGGAAGGTTCTGTGCAGCTTTGGTATGCATTAGCGACTTCTATGAATGTTCCAACTCTTAAAGTTCTAGAAGGCGTAGGATTCACCGCAACAATACAACAAGCAGGCGAACTTTTAGGTATACCTGTAGATCAATACGAGGCAAGAGGACTTCTTCCATATTATCCGTTAGCATTAGGTGTTAACTCTGTTACTCCAATAGAAATGGCAAAAGCCTTTGCTGTATTCCCTAATCAGGGCGTTGAAGTTGTTCCAATGGCTATTCGCTCTGTTGAAGACAAAAATGGTGTAGTAA
>CAYJLQ010000071.1:0-7353 GCA_964370725.1 uncultured Treponemataceae bacterium | reverse complement strand
CAAGTTCCATTGCATATTTTTTATATAAGTCAAATCGCTCTGATTGAACATAGGGTCCATATTCACCGCCCTTTGGACCACCTTCATCCCACTGAATGTTTAACCAATCTAGGGTATCATAAAGATTTTGAACATATTCTTCACCAAAACGAGTTCTATCGGTATCTTCGAGACGTAAAATAAACTTGCCACCTTTTGAGCGCGCAAACAAATAATTAAAAAGAGCGGTTCTAACCCCGCCAATGTGTTGCATCCCAGTTGGGGATGGTGCATATCTAACTCTAACTTCCATAACCTGTATTATAGTAATTATTTATACTTTTATCAAGTTTTATTTTATTAAATGTGTAACTTTTAGCATTTTAGTTTTTTTACCTATTGTATAGAAAAGATTCAGCAAAAATTATACTTGCATAAAGCAAGTAAATTTAGTATCATCTTTTGGGAGTTTTTGAAAATGAGTTTTATTGAACAAGGCATTGTATGGAGAATACTTTCTGTACTAGCATGCTTTTTCTACAATATTTATGCATTTCAGTTTTCAAGAAGAATTTTGAAAAATTTTACTAAAAATGCAATGTTGGTTCCACTATGTGCACTGGCTAACACAATTCTTGTAATAGTATATGTTTCACTACGGCTACCTTTCCCCTTTTTATTTTTTAGCGGTGCAGGTGTGTTTTTTTTAGAATTTTCAGTTTTATCAAAAGCTACAATTCGACAAAAACTATTTGGCGCATCCGTCTTTTTTTTCCACATCGGTACAATTCACCTATTAATACTTGTAATACATTCACTGCTATTGCAATGCACCATTGTAGATTTATTTGATTCCCAGGCAACATACTCTCAAAGTTGGTTTTTTACCTGTGTCGTACTTACTATTGTTTTATTTGCATTGCAAAAAATAGTATCTTTTTCTGACTTAAAAAGAGTTTCAAGTGCAAAAACATATACAAAATTCCTCATAATAATAACGCTCTCAATAATTGCACTTTTGACGCTTGAATCTTTTTTTATTCTTAGAGCCGAAGATATTAGATATGCTCCAATAATTACCATTGCAACAATACTGTTTACAACCTCTATTTTCTATTTCTTTTTTCTTTATTCAATTCATTTTATTAACATGCATGTATACAAGAGAAAAAAGGATGCCGTAGTTGATTCACACACACAATTACTCATAGAAAAGCAAAGGATAGAGCAGGAGATTACAAGAGATAGTCTAACAGGGCTTTTTACTAAAAGATTTGCGTATGAGGTATTACAAACACTCAGCACAACAAAAGATGCAGAATATGCTGTACTTTTTATAGACCTAAATGGCTTAAAAAAAGTAAACGACACATATGGGCATGCGACAGGCGACAGCTATATATGTGAAGTATCAAATCTTATTAAATCAGAAATTAGAGAAGACGATATAGCTGCACGCATAGGTGGTGATGAGCTACTCATTATTATGGAATCTACTGACTCGGATGAAGCAAACACAATAGTAGATAGGATACAAACAAGTGCAAAAATACAAAATGCTAAAGTTAAATATCTTTTTGCAATCAGTATTGGTATCGTTTGCATAGATAATAAAAAAGAAATGAAAGACTTTGACAGCATCTTAGCTCTTGCCGATGAAGATATGAGAAAAAAGAAAAAGGAATTTTATAAAGAGAGGGGAAGCAAATGATTTATATATGTTTTGCACTATTTTTGCTATATAATATTTTGCTATTTGTATATTCAAAGAGTCTATACGCAAAAGAAATAAATATTCTTCCCTTTGCAATAGGACTAGCACCAGTAAATTTTGCTATTATATACGCATCAGTATATATTACAAAATTTAATCACGACTACCTTATTATGTTGGCATTTATTGCAGTTTACACAATTGAGTTTAAGCTTTTGTTTTCTCAATCATATGTAAAGACATTTTTTGGGACTATTTCTTTTGCATTAAACCTGTTTGCCATGAGAACCATACTTCTTTCAAGCATATCATTAATTAAACAAATACCAGTTTCAGAGGCAGTACAAGATGTAGATGTTAGACTATTGGTAACGTTAATTACTCTTTTTTTAAGGCCATTTACAATTAGGCGTGCAATGAAAACAATTAATAAAGATCAAATTTTTATGATTTTTAGTAACAAAAATAATTTGTTGTTTTCTCTAGGGATTCTTACATTAACATTTGCCTATCAACTCGCAACATCAATTCTTTTAGATGTTCATACAACATCATTGAATATTACAGTATACTTGCTAGGTGTTGGTATTTTTTGCCTTGGTATTTACATAGGTACTATGGCTCATGCATATGAGTTTTCAAAGTTGCATTTACAACAAAAAATCTTTAAGCGATTAAAAGACAAAGTAAAAAAAGAAGCAAAGCAATTAAAAGAGCTAAAAACAGCTGCAAATATTGAACCATTTACCCAAACATATAATAGAAAAGCCGCAGAAGAAAAGCTTACGGCATTCGTAACGGCAAAAGAAAAGTTTTATATTATTTACATTGATATAGACGGATTAAAAATCGCAAATGACAAATATGGTCATGAAGAAGGAGATTTTTATATAAAGGCAATAGCAGAACTATTGTTATCCATATTTTCAAATGAATTTGTCGCTCGTATGGGTGGCGATGAGTTTTTAATTATTGGCACCATTGATGATGAATATGAAATTGCAAAAAAAGTTCTAATGTGCTATGAAAACTCTAAAAACATAGCATCAAATTTTGAAAAACCATATGAAACATCTATAAGTTATGGCATTGTAGAGGCAAATAAGCGCAACACTTTATCAGCACAAGAATTGCTTTCTATCGCTGACAAAAAAATGTACGATTTTAAACGAGAGCATAAAAAGGCTCGCTAAAGGCAGTAATGAGTAAAGATTTAGAACAACAAAACGAAGAATTGCGAAAAGAACTTTCTCACTACAAAGAGTTATTGCAAAAAGAAGAAATTGATCCAATAACCGGCCTCTATTCAAAAAATGTATTTATGGCGAAAGCAAAACAAATGCTTGTTGAAAATCCTGAAAAGAAATTTGTTTTTATAAAAGCAAATATAGATAAATTCCAATTGGTAAACTCATTTTATGGGTTTGACGAAGGCGATAGACTTTTACAATATTTTGCACATAGATTAAAAGTAATTTCTGTAATTGTGGAAAAATCTGTAATAGGCCATCTTGGAGCAGATAGTTTTGTTATTTGCTGCTCAGATTTACCCAATAATGGAGTTTTACATTTACTTGAAAAAAACATCCACTCAATTGTTGAAGGTTTTAGAAACGATTTTAAACTAAGTGTTTCTGTTGGTATTTATCACATAGAAGATAATTTAATGGACTTTTCCCTTATTCATTCAAAGTCTATCGTAGCTCTTAAAAAAAGCAAAGAACAATATGGTGAATACTACACTGTTTACGATGAAAGCATGAATGAAGACTCTTTCCAAAAATACTTTGTAATAAACGAAATGCAAAATGCATTTAGCGAAAAACAATTTATAGTCTACTTACAGCCAAAATGTAATTTAGCTAATGGAAAAGTTGTTGGGGCAGAAGCTTTGGTACGATGGTTACATCCAGAAAAAGGCCTTATTTCACCAGATAACTTTATACCAATATTAGAATCTAATGGACTCATTTCAAAATTAGATGAATATGTTTGGAATCAAACATGTCTATATATTCGTTCATGGATTGATGCAGGCTTAGAGCCAATTCCAATTTCTGTAAACGTTTCAAGAGTGGATTTACATAACCCTGACTTAACAAAAACTTTATTAGAAATGCTTGATAGAAATGGTGTCGAAATTAAATATCTTCATTTAGAAATTACAGAAAGTGCTTACTCTGAAAATCCCTATCAGATAATTGATACCGTTAACAAGTTGCACGATCTTGGCTTCTTTATTGAGCTTGATGACTTTGGAACAGGCTATTCCTCTTTAAATGTTCTTAATGCTATGCAACTCGACACAATTAAGCTTGATATGAGTTTTATACAAGCCCAAACAGAGGACAAAAGATCTGGAGAAATTATAAATTTTATTGTTCGCCTAGCAAAACAACTAAATTTAACTGTAGTAGCAGAAGGCATTGAAACAAGTGAGCAGCTAAGCTTTTTACGAGGAATAGGATGCGAGATGGGGCAAGGTTTTTATTACTCTAGAGCTCTTTCAAAAAGTGATTTTGATGAATACATGAGAAATCATACTTTTGATAATAAATCTTTTAAAATGAGTGATCATAAATTACTTTTGGATATTGATGACATTTGGTTTCCAAACTCTAAATTTAACTTTTTGTTTAATCACTTTGTTGGAGCATTAGCGATTTATGAGTTTAAGGAAACCGGAGGAACGCTACTTAGAACCAATGACGAATATTTTAAAGTATTAGGCTATTCTCCAGAAGATGTGTCATTTTTTAGAAATGATATAACAATGGCTGTGCATCCAGATGACTTACAACCTATTACAAAAGCTATGTCAGCACTCAGAAAAATTGGAAAAACAGCTACAGTTGAATTACGAACAGGAGTACGTTCTAGGAAATTACGTTATAAGTGGATAAAGATGCATGCAAAAGTTGTAGCAGCAGAAAAAGATTCATCGATTGTACTCATTAGTATTGAAAATATTGACAAAGAAAAAAGGGCAAATGAAAAACTCCAAAAAGCTGCAGAAAGAAGAAAAGAACTCGAAAATCAACTTTCAGTATATAAAGACGTTGGCGGCGATGGGGTTTTTACTGCTAAGATCGATAATGGGCTAACACTTGTTTATGCAAATGAACAATTTTGCAAAATGCATGGTATTACAAAAGATTACGCAATGAAACGAAAAGCGACTCTTCTTGATGAACTTATCTTGCCTGAAGTAAAAGATGATGCATATGCATATTTGCATAATAGCATAAAAAATAGAGAATCAACAATTTCAGTAAATTTACGTACAAAAACAAAGTCTAACGAAGTAAAAACACTTTTTATTCGGGGTCATTTAAACATGGAAGGCAAAGTACCCTTATTGGAAGCTGTTGTTCAAGATGCAAGCAAAAAGGCAACTAACAAGGCATAGCAATAAGCTTGCAAAAAAGTGCAATTTCAGTTACACTTTGTATTATGGACTATCGTATTGAAAAAGATTCTATGGGTGAAGTTCAAGTACAAAAAGATATGTACTGGGGTGCCCAAACAGAAAGAAGCAGAACTAATTTTAAAATTGGTGTTGGCATAGAAACAATGCCAATTGAAATTATAAAGGCTTTTGCTATATTAAAAAAAGGCTGCGCTATTGCAAACAATCAACTTTGTTCTGAAAAATTAACAGACGAAAAATGTTCTGCAATTAGTAGTGTATGTGATGAAATTTTGTCGGGGACACTTGATAACCACTTCCCTCTTGTAGTGTGGCAAACTGGAAGTGGTACCCAATCCAATATGAACCTTAACGAAGTTATTGCAAACAGAGCAAACGAAATACTGGAAAAACAAGGCTCATCATGCCGTATTCATCCAAATGATGATGTAAATATGAGCCAGTCATCAAATGATACATTTCCAAGTGCCATTCATATAAGCGCAGTACAAGCTCTATTTGAAAAACTTATACCAAGCGTTTTAGAGCTAATTAGTACATTTACCATTCTTGAAAAAGAAAATGCCAGCATTGTAAAAATTGCACGAACCCATTTACAAGATGCTGTTCCTATTACATTTGCACAAGAAATATCTGGTTGGAGAAGTTCCCTTGAAAGAGGCTTAGAGCTTTTAAGTTTTTCAATAGCTCCTCTTTTAGAATTATCTTTAGGAGCTACTGCAGTTGGAACAGGGCTTAATGCTCCAAAAAACTTTGACAGTACAGTAGCGACAGAAATTGCAAAGTTATCCAAACACCCTTTTGTAACTGCCAAAAATAAATTTCATTCTCTAACAAGTAAAGATGAAATTGTGTTTGCTCATGGGGCAGTAAAAGCTCTTGCGTGCGATTTAATGAAGATTGCAAATGATGTTCGTTGGCTCGCCTCTGGACCTAGGTGTGGACTCGGAGAAATTACAATCCCAGAAAATGAGCCAGGCTCATCAATTATGCCAGGAAAAGTTAATCCAACACAAAGTGAAGCTTTAACTATGGTATGTGTACAGGTTATGGGTAACGATAGCGCAATAGGAATTGGAGCAAGCCAAGGGAATTTTGAACTTAATGTTTTTATGCCGCTAATTGCGTATAATTTTTTACAATCTGTTAGACTTTTAAGTGATGCTATACAATCGTTTAATACGAACTGTGCTATTGGAATAAAAGCTAATATAGAAAAAATGTCAGAGAATTTACAAAATAGTTTAATGACTGTTACAGCTTTAAATCCACACATAGGATATGAAAATGCAGCAATTACTGCAAAGAAAGCCTTTGTGGAAAACATAAGCTTAAAAGAAGCTTGTTGCGCATTAGGGTTTTTAACTGAAGAAAAATTTGATGAAGTGTTTAAACCGGAAAAGATGGCGGGGTAATTATTAATTGTAAAGGAAGATTATGATTGAGATAATAAAATTAATTGGAATTGGTATTGTTTTGGGAGTGTCGAATGTAATCCCAGGTGTATCTGGTGGAACCATGGCAGTGGTTTTTGGAATTTATGACAAACTTATAAGTGTTATTACAATTGATGTAAAAAAAATACTGTCTATGTGGAAGTTTTGGCTACCACTAGCAATTGGAGTTGGAATTGGTATTATTGGGTTTAGCGCATTACTAGTTACTCTTTTTGAAACCTACCCGGTACCAACTAACTGGTTTTTTATAGGTCTAATTGCAGGAAGCCTTCCGCTAATTATAGGTAAAATTAAGTCTTCATGTGGTAACAATGTACAAAGCCCTCCTCTCTCAGTTGTAGCGTCTATGTTAATAGCACTTGCACTAATGATAGTTATGGACACACTAAGCGGCGAAAGTTATTCAAACTCTATATTAACAGAATTAACACCTCAATTATTTGTATTCTTATTACTTAGCGGTGCTGTAGCTGCAATTGCAATGATAATTCCAGGAATTTCTGGCTCTTTTCTAATGCTTGTAATTGGATCATACACAACAATAATAACAGCAGTTTCGCACCTTAATATTCCTCTGTTACTGCCTGTTGCGATTGGGGTTCCGTTAGGTCTTTTAGGCGGTGCGAAACTTGTGCGTTTATTAATGGACAAAGTTCCTGCACAAACGTATGGTGCAATCCTTGGCCTCGTTGCAGGTTCTATTGTTGTAATATATCCAGGTATTCAACTTAGCCTTGAATTGCTTATTTCAGTTCTAACCTTGGGAGTAGGAT
>CAYJLQ010000070.1:0-7358 GCA_964370725.1 uncultured Treponemataceae bacterium | reverse complement strand
TTATTCAAATCCAACAATCTTTTACATTATTTGTACTCTAGGTAATATTGTTCAATACTCAATATTGTTTTCTGGACGTTTTTTAGGTAAAGTAGGAATTGCGTTTGGATCTTTGCTTCATTTATTTGTACTACGAGCAATAATAATTGCAAGTACATCTTTGTATTACGGCGTGTCTATGCGTGACATTTATTTTAATAATGAACTCTTGCCGTGGATTAATGTGTTTTCTTTTGCACTACAGATTACTACTCTGATTCTTTTTATAAAGTTTATTCCACTAAAACCAGTAAAGATTATTATTAACGATAAAGATTTCTTTAATAGTTTACTTCTATTTATTGTACTTTTAGTTGTATATATGGCATACAGTTCAAATCTTTTTTTAATACAGTTTTTTTCTCCATCACTTAATTCCCAAGTTATATTTGCAGCAATTGTGGTTATGCTTTTTTTCTATATTGTTGTTTTGCACTTTATTAAGATTTTTAACCTTGGTTTATACAAGACTAATGTAGAAGAACTAGAGCAAAGAATTGAAAAAGAAAGGTCACTTGCAGCTGCAGTATTAAACTTTGCTACAGTAGTTATGGAAGTTAATTGTATGAATGATAAAATACAATTGCTATTGATTAACTCTGTAGAAATGTCTACTGCTCGTTTGCCAGGACTAGTAGAGTTTTTTGGCACTAGGCTTAGACTCTTTGCTCATGAAGAAGATTCAGATAAAATATTAAATATTTCTACCGATTCACTTATTGAAGATTTTGAAAATGGAATCACTGAAAGAGAGATAGAATATCGATCGCAAAAAATGGAGCCAGCGGCAGAACATTTAGGTGTTAAATCTGGAAGCGATGATTATTTTTGGTTTCGGATGCGTGTTAATACTCGTGTAGATGAAGAAAAAAATGCAATAATAGCACTTATTACAATAGGCGAAATACACGATGAAAAAGAAGAAGCTCTTGCACTTCAGTCTCTAGCTGAAACAGATCCGCTTACTGGTTTATATAACAAGAAAACTTTTGCATCCAAGGTCGATGAGCATCTTCTTGCAGGTGGTACCGGGGCCCTTTATATGTTTGATATTGATAATTTTAAGGGAATCAATGATAACATGGGGCACGCTGTGGGAGATGATGTTTTAAGAGAAGTTTCTCAAAAAATACCAGCCTTATTTGGAGACGATGATATTATTGGACGAATTGGTGGGGATGAATTTGTTGCCTTTTTGAAGGGTACTGTAAGCAAGTCTATTGTTACAAAAAAAGCAAAAAAAATATGTGATGATATACGAAAAACGTACACTGCAGAAAATAATGTAAGCATTGATATTTCAAGTAGTATAGGCATTACATTAGCACCACAAGATGGACTTGATTTTGAAACCTTATTTTCACTTGCAGACTTATCAATGTATGGTTCTAAGAGTAAGGGGAAAAACACGTATACTTTGTATGATGAAAATTTATTAAATGGGTTTGAACCTAAAGATCGTGAAGCTTATATGCGCTTACGTACCACAGCTGCCAGTTAAGAAAAAAAAGGTTATACATGCAAGAGCCCCATGATAATGAGCAGTTTCCAAATCCTAATACCATATTTCCTGTTAAGGGATTTGAAACAGTAACCTATGTAAAGCCCACAATAAAAAATCCCAATATAATTGTTGGGGACTTTACCTATTTTTCTGATACCAATTTTGAAAACCATGTTACACACCATTACGAATTTTATGGCGATAAGCTCATTATTGGTAAGTTTTGCCAAATTGCTAGTGGTGTAAACTTTATTATGAATGGTGCAAATCATCAAATGAATGCAGCCTCTACATTTCCTTTTTATATTTTAGATGGCTGGAAACAAGATGTTCCGTCGTTAAATGAGATGCCAGTTCGGGGCGACACTATTGTTGGTAACGATGTATGGATTGGCCAAAATGTAACTATACTTGCAGGTGTAACTATTGGAAACGGTGCCATTATTGGCGCAAATTCTGTGGTTGGAAGTGATGTTGAAGATTATAGCATTGTTGTTGGTAACCCTGCAAAAAAAACACGAATGCGCTTTGACGATGAATTGATTGCATTATTACAAAAGTTTAAATGGTGGGATAAAACCATTGATGAAATACAAGAACTTATTCCAATTTTAACAAATAGTAATTTAGAAACTCTTAGAGCTGAAATAAAAATACGCGTTTAATTTTTCAAAATAACCTTGCCAAGTTAGAAAACCTATGATATAATTAAAATACAACAAATGTTGATTTTTATATTTTGGAGAATGAAAAATGACCGTATACGACTTAGATGTACAAAAAAAAGATGGATCAATGCAATCAATGTCAGATTTTAAAGGCAAGGTATTGTTAATAGTAAATTCTGCAACAAAATGTGGCTTTACACCACAATATAATGACTTAAAAGATTTGTATGATAAATATTCATCCAAGGGTTTAGAAATATTAGACTTCCCCTGTAACCAATTTGGTGAGCAAGCTCCTGGAACAAACGAAGAAATACAAGAGTTTTGCACCCTTAATTTTAGTACACCATACCAATTGTTTGCAAAAATTGATGTAAATGGCGAAAATGAATCTCCATTATTTACATTCCTTAAATCTAAAAAAGGTTTTGAAGGGTTTAATAACGAAAAACATGAACTCAATGGTGTTTTAAAAGAGTTACTTTCAAAACAAGACCCAGATTATGAAAAAAAACCGGACATTAAGTGGAATTTTACAAAATTTTTAGTAGGCAAAGATGGTACAGTTCTTGAACGATTTGAACCGCCTGCAAATATGGGTGAGATTGAAGAAAAAATCAAAAACCTTCTATAAAATAAGGATATACAATTTATGATACACGAAGATATTTTGAAGCAATTTAATATTTCTGGCGAAATGGAACAGCTTGAAGGTGGGCAAGGAACTTCTATACGGGTAGGAAATGCAGTGCTTAAACCTATAGAGAATATTCCTGCACATACTTTTATTGCAAGTGCTTGGAACCAGTTAGAATCAGAAAACTACCGAGTTGTTAAACACCTTATTTCTAATAACAATTCTTTTGTAGAAATGGGGTGGGGAGCGACAGCTTTTGAGCCAATGTATTCAGATGATGCTGCACTGGAAAAAAAATTGCTAGCATCAAAATATCTTCATGATGATTTATCGAAATTGGGAATACTAACTCTTCCTTTTTCAGATGACCCTTGGACAAGGGCAAATAAAACACTATGGCATAACCTTCCTTATGAACAACATAAAGATGAAGAAATTAATGCTTTATGTACCATGATTTTAGAAAGCTTAAAGCCTGTTGAAGATGAATATCAATTGGTGCACGCTGACCTTGCAGGTAATACTCTTTTTTGTGAAGACGGTAATCCAATAATAATAGATTTTTCACCTGCAATAGCGCCTGTACCATATGCTCATGCTATCTTGGTTGTCGATTCTATAGCATGGAAAAATGCTCCTTTGGATTCGTTAATGCTTCTTGAACCCTTTCCTAACTACAACGAGTATGTAAAATATGCTATTGCTTTTAGAATATTGACCGCATCATATCAATTATCTCCAAATTTTCCTGGCGTTTTTGAAGAGTGGAAAGCTTACAAAAGTATATGGGATCACGTACAGAGCGCTGTTTAGACAAAATTTGTTGAAGAGTTTTTAATTTTATGGAAGAAACTTCAAGCAATCGCCCTTGACAAATCAGAATTTATGCCTAATAATCTATAGTAACGATTTATAAATGAACATAGAGATGTAGGAGGCGTAAATGAAAAAACTTAGTTTATGTTTAATGTTGGCACTCTTGGTAACAGGAGTTGTATTTGCAGGTGGTGGTGGAGATAGTGATGAAATCACTTTAACACTTGGTTCATGGAGAACCGATGATGTTGCTCAAATTAACGCACTTTTAGATGAATATAAAAAAGTTGCTCCAAATGTTAATATCGAGTTCCAACCAACAAATCCGCCAGATTATAACGCAACACTTCGCTTGCAGTTAGAAAGTGGAACAGGTCCTGACTTAATGTATGCACGCTCATACGCAACAGGTGAACAACTTTTCGACGATGGCTATTTTGCTGATGTTACAGATTTACCTGGATTAAAAGAAAACTTCAAAGGTAGTAGCTTAGCACCTTGGCAAACTAAAGATGGAAAAAGTTTTGGTATTCCTTTTACAGCTATTGTGCAAGTAGTTTACTTTAATAAAGATTTATTCGACCAAGTTGGTGTAGAAATTCCTGAAACTTGGGATGAGTTCTATGCAGCAGCAGAAAAATTTGAAGCAGCGGGAATTACTCCAGTTGCAAATGGTTTAGCTGATGAATGGGATATTAATGAATGTTTTATGATGGCAATTCTCCCTGGTGTTGTTGGTGGTCAAGAAGGCCGTTTAGCATACGAAGCAGGCGAAGTACCTCTTAACGATGCAAAAATGGTAGAAGCATTTGAAATTATGGGTAATGTTGCTCAATATCTTCCAAGAGGATTTGAAGCACTTACTTACAATGATTCAATTGCATTATTTGCAACAGGTCAAGCAGCAATGTATTTTGATGGTTCTTGGACAGCTGGTGCATTTGCAGACGTAGCATTTGATTGGGGTACATTCGCTCCTCCTGTTCCAGCTGGAAACGAAAAAGCAATTACATTCCATCCAGATACCGGTATGACTTACAATACTGCAACTAAATATCCAGAAGAAGCAAAAGCTTTCTTAGCATGGTTGTGTTCAGTAGAAGGCGCTACAGCAGCAGCAAAGCTCCTTCCTAATGGATTCTTCCCAATGATTGATGCAACTATTCCTATTGAAGATGCACATGCAGCAGAAATTTTAAGTCTTACACAAGGTAGACTTCAAGATGCACGCTTTGTATGGCCAAAATTCATGGATGCTGAACCAAGTGGTTATGCGTTAATGAATCAAGGTGTTATTTCAGTAATGAAAGGTGACAAAACAGCACAACAAGCAGCTAATGAGCTAGCAGCAGGTGTTGAAAGTTGGTACCAACCATAACGTAAAATGTTTTTATGACGTTGTTGTTAAAACAACGTCATAATTTTTTTTGTATTTTTTGGAGAGTGTATGTTATCACAAAAAAAAGGTCAAAGTAGCTGGCTTTTTTATATTTTACCAGCCCTTTTTTTCTATACGTTATTTATGGCGTTTCCGTTGGCTGATTCAATTCGTATTAGTTTTTTTTCTAGTTCATCAGGTGAATCGATTTTTGTTGGACTAAAAAATTATATTGAGCTATTTTCAGATCCTGTACACTCTGAACGATACTGGGGTGCTTTTAAAAATACTTGGTATTTTTTCTTCATACATATTGTAGTACAAAATGTGCTCGGCCTTGTTTTTGCCTTAATGCTAAGTTCAAAGGGCATGAAAGGGGTACGCTTTTATCAAACCGTAATTTTTATTCCTGTAACATTGGCTATTCTTGTTACTGGTTATTTATGGAAATTAATATTAAATCCACAGTGGGGTGCAATTGCACTCTTCTTAAATGCTATAAATCTGGAACAATTTGTACAACCTTGGCTTGGTGATGAACGGTATGCTTTAACCGCAGTGTCGTTAGTATCTTCTTGGCAATGGGTTGGTATTCCTACTATGATGTTTTTAGCAGCTCTGCAAGGTATTTCTGATGATCTTTTTGAAGCTGCCGACATTGCTGGATGCTCTGGGTGGCAAAAAATATGGCATATAAAACTACCACTTATAAAACCTGTTATAGGTATGGTTGCAATTCTAACATTTGTAAACAATTTCAATGCATTCGATGTTGTATTTGCTATGGAAAATGTTAATGGAGCTCCGCAATATTCTACCGACTTAATTGGAACACTTTTTTATAGAGTAGGTATTGCTGGTCAACATCCTGTTGGTATCCCTAATCCTGGAATGGGGGCAACAATCGCTACGGTAACATTTTTAATGCTTATGATTGGAGTAGGTATAATACTTCGCTTTACACGAACAACAGATAAAGGATAAAACTATGAAAATAAGTAAAAATCTTACTATAAAAACAAACCATACTCTATCCTATATTGTTCTTAGTATTTGGACAGTATTGGTTTTATTCCCAATCTGGACTATGGTTGTTAATTCACTTAAGTTAAAGTTTGACATTTACACAGATCCTTTTGGGTTACCAAAAACTTGGAACTTTGATAGCTATATTTCCGTTGTTCGAGATGGCGATTTTTTCCTATACTTTCGAAACTCGCTTTTTGTAACCGTTGGATCGTTAGTGCTGGTGCTTTTATTTGGAGCTTTTGCAGCATATGCAATTGCAAACTGGAAAAGTAAATTCTCTCGTTATGCATACTTTTTCTTTATTGCAGGAATGATGCTACCAATTAAAATTGGAAGTATTAGATTGTTACAAATGGTAAAAGGTATGGGATTATTAAATACTGTATGGGGTCTTTTTCCTATATATATAGCTATGGGAATACCTATTGCAGTTTTTATTTTATCTGAGTTTATACGCACTATTCCAGCAGATTTAACTGAAGCTGCAATTATAGATGGAGCTAGAAGATCGAAGGTTTTTTGGATTATTATATTGCCACTCCTTCGCCCTGCATTGGCTACTGTTGCAATTTATAATTTGGTTCCATTTTGGAATGACTTATGGTTTCCCCTTTTGTTTATCAGTGATGATAATCATAAAACTCTTTTGCTGGGTGTAACAAGACTTTTTGGTCAATACATGACTGACTGGTCAAGAATATTAGCAGTGCTAACACTGTCTTCTATACCAGTTTTAATATTATATTTAACCATGTCAAGAAACTTTATAAAAGGGCTCACTGCAGGTGCTGTAAAAGGATAAATATAATGTAGGGTTAGTTTATTACATTTTGTTATAATATTTGTATTTTTTTTAAGACTATCTGATATGCAAAATTAATAATTTGTGATAAACTAGTTTACTTTTTGATACTTATGCTTACGAAACGACGAATAATTATTATACTAACTACTTACTCAACAATGTTTATTTTTTCAGTGTTAATAGCTATGATGTTTAGCTATAGTCCTGAATATGGATTTGAACCAATCCCCTTTATGTTAGCTTCTAGTGTAATTATTTTTACATTGGCGTTTTACGCAGCTGGAAAAATTTCTGATTATTGGCATTCGTATATGAACAAAAAAGATTTAGTATCAGGTTTAACACACACTGTTACTTCCTTTGTAAATGATGTGCGTAATTCATATTCTATGGATGAAATTGTATTTTCAATTCAAAATACCTTAGAGAAGCAAGGCGATTGTTCCATAATTCTTATAGACACTAAAAATGAATATGTAATT
>CAYJLQ010000069.1:0-7359 GCA_964370725.1 uncultured Treponemataceae bacterium | reverse complement strand
AGAATATTCTTTAACAGCATCACCAAACGTAAGCTCGTTGTTATTAATTCTATTTAATACTGTTTTTGCAGTGCTTTCATCATTTACAGTTATTACATCCATTGAATATGTAGTAAAAAGTTCTGCATTATTTGTACCATAAGCAATTATTTCTTCTCTTGGGTATTTATCTGTATCAAAACTTACCATATTAAACGAACGCTGTGTTGCATTCATGCCTTTAATAAAATCTAGTTCATTAGCAGAGATTTTTAAACTTGTATAGTCAGAGAAAAAGAGATTTCGTTTTGTAGCTTCTTTTACTTGATTTTCAATTTGAAGCTTAATACCATCGCTTGTTTCTTGAAAAAGTCTTTCAGAATAGTTACCGTTATCGTCTACAAAATATGGAACCATTTCTCGTTTTACCAATGATGTTGGTGGAATATATCCTGCATTTTCTACTTCATTTATAGATGCAAGCGTTAAAACTGAATAGTTAAAAGCTTGTGTCATTGCAGAAAACATTGGATCACCTTGTGTACCTTGTGCTTCGATTTGTTCTACAAAGTAATCAACCAAATTTGCAAATTCTTCATCATACTGAATTCTTTTTCCATCATATGAGCCAAGATCAGGCATAGCTGTTGAAGAACTTAGTAATCCTGGTGAAAACACGAAGGCTACAGCTATAATTGCGAGCAATAAAACAGATCCCGCAAAAATAATTGGGTTTCTTTTTGACTTATGGGATTCAGTTTTTGTCTTATCGTTATTTTTTTTGTCCATTTAATCAACCTTTATTAATAATTGTACGGCTGTGTTAAAATCCTCAATAACACAAATCCATCAGCACTATTTTATCATGCAGTGGAAACTGTGTCAAGGATTAGATAATTAATAATGAAGAATTTACTTGCATTTATACAATTAGAACTGCCACCCAACACTTAATGCCGGTGTAACAATATGAAGTATTGTATCTTGAAAAAAAGATACTATATAATCAGTACCTAGCTCAAAATAAAGTCTATTTAATCCTATTTGTGTTAGAGGATACAGCTGTAAAGAAAGCCCAGCATTTGCTGCAATACCAAGAGGATTTTCAGCTGGCGATTCAATACCACTAGAATATTTGAACTTTAAATTTGTAAGCAATGTAGCACCACCACCAATATGAGCGTCAAGAATTAACCTTTTTTTGATTATTGGTAATTGGTATACAAAGTTTAGTGTTGCAGGAATCACATGTGTTGTAATATCGTAAGAATCAAAATTACTTTTCATATAATACCAATATGCGCTAACCTCAAAACCTATGTTCCCAAAATTACGTTTTAAAGGTATATAGGTAAGTTTAGCACTAGCTCCAAAAGGAAAAAAACTTTCATTAAAATATAATGGGATATCACCAGGTATTGTATAAAACATATTATACCCAACAGTTACATTTAAATCATAAGGCTTTAAGAACTTAACTACTAATGGGCTAATTTTATCGGTTAAACCACCAGGATTTTCAGCTACAAACTCATAGTCACCAACATCTATATCCCTCATATTAAACAAAATTCTAAAATTTTCATCATTTTGTTCAATAATATCACCATACATTGTTCTTCGAGGTGAATTAGGAATTTGAAGATAAAACAGTGTTTCATCCAGTGCATTAAAGCCTTCAAAGCTAAACACACCTGTTTGTATTTCATCAAGATAAATTATATCAGGACCTAAATCTGCTACTCTTGGTTGAATGGCCTTAAAAACGTCAAATTCAAACCAATCAGACTGATCTTCTAATAAATCTAAAAAGTTATATACTAAAATTTGATACCGATATGTTCCTGCAAAAAGAGACACTTCAACTTCATTTATATCTGTTGTGTATGTATTCTCAGAAATCCATGTGCCATCATCTAGTTGTTTTTCTAACCTTACTTCATACCGTAAGGCATACTCTGAACTAACCCATGAAAGAGTTTGAATGAAAATTACCCCTTCACTTGTTTCTTGAATTACATAGTCCTTTTCTTCAATCGGTAGAAGGGTAATTGCATCAACTATTGTGCCATCTTCTAGAACTATTGTTCCATTATCCAGCAATACTGCATTTTCAGGAATAACTATATCATTGCTTTGCTCTATGTTTGTATCTTGTGTATATATATTTGCTAAAAACAAGAGGCTAATTATTAGGAACAGTATATATTTATTTTTAATCTTAAAGGCCATATAGCTCTCCCGTTGTTTGTTCTTGTGGGGCTCGTAACGATGGGATATCTATAATTAGTTCTCTTTCTTCTCGTTTACCTCTTCTAACAATTACTGCATTATCTATTCTTTGAACAGCTTCAAGTGACCAAGAAAAATTTCCTCGCCCTAATGCAGCTAAGTTTTCAAATCGATATGTTGACGTATCTTCAATTGTTTCTTCTACTAATACAACATTATTTTCATTCATTATTCTCAAAATATATGCATCAGCTTCTAAAATTGGTTGCCAAGTTATATCAACATAGCGCTGTTTTCTCAAATAATCCATGTTAAGAGTAATTGTTCTTGGAGGATTAATAATTGTTGGGGCCTCAAAAGGCTCTATTTCTTCAACTATAATTCTATTAGGTTGTATTGGTGTAATGTCAAAGCCTTCTACTGTTTCTGCAATCACAGTCCAATACCAAGTACCTGCTGGGAGTGCTTTTAACTGTACACTTTCAGCTGGAGAATCAACAGAGTAATAAATATTTTGTTCAAGAGGCTCTCTACCCGATGAGCGAGAAGCTAAACTTAACCCGTAGTCTCTGTTTGAAACTATGAGACGAGATGAGTGAGGTGTCTCAACACTGCTCCACTCTACAATTGGTGGATTTTCTAGTGCTTCTACACCATCTAAACGTAATCCATCCACAGGACCTTGCAATGTAATCGGAACTAATTTTTCCATTTCAAAATATTGTTCACTCAAAAGACCTGTTTGTCTTGAAGATAAATTTGTTTCAGAAGCCATGGCTCGTAAGGTGAGAGCATAATTTCCTTCTTCAAATTCTTCCATATCAATGTTAATATTATTGCCTTCTACAATTAGGTTTTCGTATACAGGCACATCTCTATTATCTACATTGTAAAGACGTACTTGATAATAATCAGCCTCTTCAACTTCTTCCCAAGTAAATTCCATAGGAATTGATGGGCGAACAACTACTGGAACATCAGTTGCAACATCGCTAACAAATACTTTTTCCAAAAATGTTGATACAGAGAAGGTTTTAGGATCTGTTTTATACTCAATACCTGTTTCACTTGATTCAGCAATAACTCGCCAATACCAAGTACCTACAGGTATAGAAAGGCCAGAAATTGATGTAGCAGTCATTTCTTTATCTATAAACAAGGAGTTAAAATTTTCATCGCTTGCAATTTGAAAATTCATCACAAAAGGAAGATTTGTTTTCCATGTAAATGTTGTATCTAATACAAGGTTTTCAGCAATAGAGTATCCATCTGGTGGGAATAGAGTTCTTTGTTCAATCCTACCTTGTACAGAGAAGAACGATCGAATTTCACTTAAAGGTGCTTCAGATCCTTCTGAATCTATTTTTGTAACACCCCAAAACCACTCGCCATCTGTTAATTGTGCTACATCTGGGTATAACACAAAGTAGTTCTCATTTATAGTTTCTTCAACAATTGGTGAAGAAAGGTCTCTATTTTTACTTAGAACAATAGTATATGCGGCTGCTTCAAAGTCATATTTCCATGAAAAGTGGTGGCCTTTGTCGGAAGCTGTGGCGTCTATAAAGCCTCCCCCTAGTGGTAAAATAAGCTCGGCTGGTGTTAGTTCACCTTGTTCAACAATGTCAAAATAACTAACTTCTGATGACGTTAAACTGAATGAATCTTGTCCCAAAAAGCTTGCAGAATATAAGGGTGTAACACGCCAGTAATATCGACCATCTTTTAATGTATTTACAATTAATGATGGCTGATTAGCAATTTGTGAAATAAGAGGATTTGACATCTCTTCATTATCTGCTAGTTCAAACTGCCATGAGCGTGCGTACTCATCATCATTCCACATAAAGCGTACTTGAGGAGATTTTGTTCTATAGGTAAATTCACTTCCCTGCTGCGGAACATTATTAACTGGTGGATTAGTAGCAAATACTTGAATTTTTCCGTTTGTCGTTGAAGAAAGAGATTCTGTATATATTCGCCAATACCATGTACCTTCAGCCATATCAAGTGAAATATTATTTACATTTGTAAAACTTATTTGCTCAACAATAGTTTCAAAGTCTTTTTGTTGAGATGTTTCCAAAATTATATATTCGTTAGATGCAATATTTTCTTTTTCCCAAGCAAAAGGAATTGCAATTGTGTCATCTTGCGATAAATACCTTGTATTTGTTAGAGGAGATGTTACTTTTATACTTGGTGGGATAAAAGTATTTGATTGTTCATCGAAAACTAAGCCATTACCTTCTGTTAGTGCTAGTGCTTCTCCTTCTGCTGAAAGAAGCTCTGCTTGCCCTTGAGTCATCTGCACTGCCAACTGGCTTGAACTAACACTGCCTTCAAGTAAAGGAGCAGCAGCGTTCAATACTGATCCTTGTGAAACTTGAATATTAGCATTTCCAGATGTAAGTGTCATACCATTGGTAGAAGCACTAGTGTTAAGAGAAACACCACCTCCAGAAAAGTCAATTGCAGCACCTTCTTCTAAGTCTAAAAAAACTTGCGCAAGAGTTTGCTCATAAAGATCTATTACGTTTCCATCAGCAAAGGTTATAGTAGCTTCTGAAAGTTCAGCTGTTCTAATAATATCCCCGTTATATACAGGTGAGTTTTGCTTAATTCTATCCCAAAGAACTCTATCAATGAGTTTGCGTTGGGCTGACTTATATTTAAAAGTTATTGTTCCAATTGGAGTTTTATTTATATTATCTAAAGATTGATTTAATACACCATTAAAGAGACTAATACTATATAAAAAGCCTAATAAACAGAGAATTGTAACAAAAGAATCAACTATAGTAAATCGTTTTTCTAATTCCAAAATATTCCTCTTTTACTGTTCCCCAATTTTATATTTCTTTTCTTCAGCATCAGCATCAACCTTACCAAAGTCTGGTGTTTCAATTCCTAGAAGAGTTCGAAGCTCTGCCATTGTTTTAGGTCCATCTTTACCTGCACCATCAATGTCGGTTACATTCGGCATGTTTACTACGGCATAAATACTAACAGGCTTTTCTTTTCCTTTTACCTTAACCGATGGCATTTTTTCAACAATTACGTGCTCTTTAACCAATGCGTATGTGTCCTCGGTTATAAGAATATCAGCGCCGAATGGCTTTGTAAGCGTTTCGGTACGAGATGCAAAGTTTACAGCGTCCCCTATAACGGTATATTCCATGCGTTCTAATGAACCCATCTGTCCAGCAACAACAGGACCAGTATTAAGACCGCAACCAATTTTAATAATAGGTTTTTTATCTCCACCTCGTCCAATATTAAATTCAATAAGAGATGAGCGCATCATTAAAGACGCCCTGATTCCGTTTAATGCATCAAGTTCAGCACTACCTTCACTTGTTGAAGCACCCCAAACAGCCATTACGGCATCTCCAATAAACTTATCAACAGTACCATTTGTAGCTTTTACGCAAGCAACCATTCTTGTCATATAATCATTTAAGAATTCAATTACTTCGTGTGGTTCTAATTTTTCTGAAATAGCGGTAAAAGAGCGAATATCTGAAAAGAATATTGTTGCATTTTTTGTTTCTCCACCAAGTTCTAATTCACCTGCCATAGCTTTTAGGGCTATTTCTTTATTAACAAAGCGTCCAAAAGTTTCAAGGGCTGCACCCATCCTTGTAAAGAGCGATGTTAAGAATCCAACCTCATCATGGCTTCTCGGTTTAAGATTTAATAGGAAATCACCCTTCATAATTTGTTCAGAAGCACTTGCCAAATGTTTTAATGGTTTACTAATAGATCGTGAGAAAAACCATATAAACAATATTGATAAACATAGTACCGCTAAAGCGAGATAAATATTTTGATACACAGTACTATTAACAGCTTCAAATACTAACGATGTTTCTATAGATGTAATAACTGCAACATCAGCAACTGGTAACTTTGTATATGCTCCAAAAAACTCAACACCATCTTCATCTGTAAAAACTACTTGTCTGCTTGTATCGTTGTTTTGTCTCATTTGTTCAACGAACGAGAGACTAGACATATTACCACCAGTTTTCATTAATTCAAAATCGGGATGTATAAGAAGGTCATTTGTATCGTTAACCATAAATGTTGTATTGGTACTTCCACTACCAAAGTTTTCACTTAACGATTCACTAGAAAACAAAATAACTAACGATTCTGCTTGAGCTGATTCTAACCAAGGATATAAAAGCGCTATTGTTGGAACACCAAAGCTAGAACTTGCATTTACAGCAATAATTTCACCATTTGCTGAGCGTGAAATAGTGTCTGAAATAGAATTTAAGAATACATATAAGGAAGAAACATCTAATTCATTTGCAATAAAAAAGCGATTATTTACAAATTCTACTGAAATATCATTATTAATCTGAGACGATGATGGATTTCTAATACGCAAAATACTAGCAATATCCTGATTTCTCTCAAAAAAGAGTCCTGCATACTGTTCTGCTAATAAGCTTTCTGTTCCAGTTATTGAAAGAGTGTTCATTAGCAAAAATGCATTTGCTCTCATAGACAGTAGTTCTGTTTCAGCGGCGTTTGAAACATGCTCGTTAATGGTATGGTTTCCTCCTTCAGCTGTTAGCTGAACGTCTTCTCTTACCATGTAGGCAACCAAAGCAGTTACGGTACCAAGTGAAAGTATAACTAATACGGAAATAATTATAATAAGTTTTAAAGTAATTGAATACTTCACTTTTTTTACTTCATTTTCTGTCATCGATGATCCTTAAATATAATAAACTAATAAATTTGATAGTGATCTTTTTTTTAACTATGACAACATTATATTGAAAACACATAAAAAAATCAACATGAATCAGGAAAAAAAACACGCTATACGATAAAAAAATATATAATAACTACTGTACTTTTTTTTTCATATATGCTATATTTCTGCAGTAAGGATGAATAATATGTATAAAATTATTGAAAAACGACAGCTATCAAGTGATGTGTTTTACTACAAGGTTGAAGCAGCTGATATAGCTAAGAACAGAAAAGCAGGACAATTTGTTTTGGTACAATTGGATACCGATTTTGCAGAACGAGTTCCATTAACTATTGCAGACGCTAATGCTGAAGAAGGATGGATTGCACTTGTTTTCCAAGCAGTTGGAGCAACTACTTTAAAATTATCACATC
>CAYJLQ010000068.1:0-7379 GCA_964370725.1 uncultured Treponemataceae bacterium | reverse complement strand
CCTTTCCATGCAGAGTAGGGGTGTGAAATTGCCTCCAAAGTTGGAATTGCAAATACGGGACACCCATGGGCAAGTTCTAATGCTTTTAAGGCTGCATAACCAAGTCTCAATCCAGTAAAAGAACCAGGGCCTTCGCATAGAACTGTAAAGTCAAGCTCAGATGGGTCAATGTCAGCTTGTGCTAATACATATTGAATGGATGTTAAAAGCTTTTCACTTTGTCTCATTCCTATGTTCAGAGAAATGGTTGCATATTTATCTTCATTTTTAGCTGCAAATGAAATACAATTTACAGAACTATCTATTGCTAAGGATTTCATATTGTAAGTTCTCCATATTTCCAGTTTTGTATCGTAATAGTTCTTTTTTCACTTTCAGTTTCATTTGGAACTTCTAGTTTTATTGTTATTACGTCTTTAGGAAGTTCACTCATTATTTTTTCACTCCACTCAATAATGCTTACCCCATCTCCGTACAATAAATCGTCAGTTCCAAGGTCAATAAAAGAGTCAACTCCATCAAGACGATATACATCTAGGTGGTACAAAGGAATATTTCCTTCATACTCGCTTATAAGAGTGAAGGTAGGGCTAGTTATAGGCTCGTCTATGCCAAGTGAAAGCGCAATTCCTTTTGTTATTGTTGTTTTTCCTGCAGCCAATGTCCCTTGCAAGGCAATTATATCAGCTCTTTGTAAATAGGAACCAATTTTTTTTCCAAGTTCAATAGTTTGAGTAGCTGAATCTGTATGTAATACTAGCAAAGTAATTCGTCCTTTTTATCCATTTCTAATATAAAGTCTATTAATGCTTTTCTAATAGGTAATATAGGATAATCTATATCGCCTTTCAAATTTAATTCAACTGCCATCTGTCCCATCGGATTCATTTCCAGTGTAAACTGAATAGAAAGTTCAGCAGTGCTTTTATGTAAGGCTATAAAAGCATCTCCATGGTATGTGCGTCTGTAGTAAATATGCCCTGGCTCTCTTTCAATGTTTTTAATTTCTAAAACTTCCATAATTCATATTCCTTTTAATCTACATTGTGATTGATATTTTCATATTGATATACCAAGGCAAAAATATCATTCTGAGTCTTTTTTTGCATACGTACAAATCGAATGTTTAGTACGCATACATTTTTGTTTACTTCTTTTCTCGATCGAACTATAACGCCTGTCATAACTGCTGTATGTCCATTTGGTAAGGTTAGAGATATTTGCATGTGTTGATCTGCCCGTATTGGAATAGATGTAGTTAGGCGGCATCCACTGGCAGAAATATTTGCTATTTTGCCATGATATTCTTTTTCATGGGGAGTAAAAGTTTTTTTACCGTTTGGCTCTTCTTTTACCGTTACAGCAACAAAGGAACAATCTAAGAAAATATCTTTTCTTCTAAACTTTCTTCGTTGGAAAAACTCAACATCATGACTGTGCATCACAACCAATTCTTCAGAACCATTTCTTGATTGGTAGCGCATTACACGGCTTGCTACTTGATACGCTATGCCGCCTTGCAATTCAAAGTATAATGTAATCTTTGAAAGTGGCTGTGGTTGAACAGGGTAGCCTTTTTCATCAAGTGCAACTTCTAAAAATAAACCAGTTTTATTGTTTTCAACAATCTTAGAATGGTGATGCACACCATCATCTGAAATATATGAAATAGGTAGCCCTTCTGAAAAGGCAACTGTGCTTGTTAATAGTGATAAACCTCTTTTTGCATGTTCTATTTTGTAAATGAGCATAAATAAAGCAAGTTTATTTGTTTCAAGTTCTGCAGCAGAAATGTTTTCTTTGTTTTCACACATCCCTTCAAATATTTTTTTGAATACTGTTGATATACAATATTCTGTATTTGAAATTAAAGGAACATATGTTATTTCATGTGCTTTACATTGGTGCTCAAAAAAGGCTATATCTTGCTTTGAAAAATCTAAGCGTGTTGCAGCTTTTTTTAGGGCTCTAATATCTAGCTTTTTTGTAGGAGCCTTTTTTGCCTCTTCAGAAAGCTTGCGTATAAATGAGCCATACATCTGCTTTACAATAATAATAAGCGTAATGCAAGCTATAACAGCAATAGCAACTTGAACTGCAGGTGAGTTTTGCCGTGATGGAATAATTGTTGAAAAAAATTGAAGTATTAGCATGTTGCTCCATAATGTGTTTGAGTTGCCTTAACAAAAGCTTCTAGTCTTGGGACGATTTCATATTCTGCTAAGTCACCAGTTAATACTGTATCATGAGAAGAAAGCGATGTTTCAAATTCTTGTAGTATTGGAGTGAAGTCTTGCATAAAGTCTGTGAGATTTTGGCCATCAACAGTAAAATTTGAAAATCTATCTTCAAAAATAGTAGAAAAATATACAATTTGGCCAATGTTATTAAAAATATTTACAAAAGAAACAACAATATTTGAAACTTCGTTATCTTTATTGCTTTGCAATAGTACTGGAACTTTTAATAGCTGTTCAATAAGCACTTGCATATCATTTGTAGTATTTTGTAAAAATGTAAGAGCATCGGCTTCATTAATTGTTTCGAGTTGCATTTTTTTTACGGTTTCCAAAGATGTGTTTAATGCTGTCTCAAAATTTTCTTCTTGTAGTACTTTTCCATCAATGCATATTCTGATAATTGCCGCATTGTTTGCTGTACAATCTGCTTCAATTGCCTTTAATACATCACCGATAGTTTTTTCACTTTCTAGGGAAAATTCCAATTGTTGCCCATTAATTATTATATCCATTTCTCCCCCCATTTATTGGCTTTGATTCTGTGATGAAAAGCCTGAAATAGATGCCGACTGACTTTCAAGTGAGTTTAAAGCACTTTCCATTCGTCCATATTCTACTCTTAAATTTTGTTCAGTTTCTACTAATTTATCTTCGAGTGTTGCAATCTTTGTTTCTGAAGAATCTATTTGTCTATCAAGTGTGGAGCTTTTAGTTGCAATTATGCCACCTACTTGTGTAAAAGCTTCTAAATGCTTATCCATTCTATAAGCAAGGCCTGAATCAATAACAAGGTCTTCATCTGTATCATACCCGAAAAGGTTCTTTATATCAAGGATGTTTTTATCTAAAGCTTCATCTAATATATCTTCGTTTATTTCTAAATATCCACGTAAACGGCTAGATGATACCCCAGAAAATCCCCCAGTACTTGCGCTTGTTGATATCCCAACTTGCGAAAGCATACTAATTTCAGAATCGTCACTTGCAATATAGGCATTTGAAGCAATTTGTTGTAAATTGTTTTTTGTGTTTGTTAATGAAAAATCCCCATTGAACATACCTAATCGTTCGTTTGCGGTTTCAACTTCTTCGTCACTTAAATATTCAAGCTCAGAAATTATTTCAGGTTTGTTTTGAGTTAAAATATTTACTTCAGCCATTAAGCGGTTGTATTGAGCAACAAATGTAATAAGTTGATCTTTTGCTGTTTCAACATCTGGCTCTATAGTTATTGTTGCAGGCCTTTCTGTTACATCATGTAAGTTTAGTGTAACGCTTGGAACAATATCGTCTATTTCATTTGTTGGCCGAGAAATGGTTATTCCTTGATACTTTATTTTTGCATCGCCTGCAACTTCTACTGCATTATTTGGAACATAGTCAGTGGTTAGGGAGGGATTAACAACATCAAATGGCGATAAACTCATGTTTTTATGAGTATTATTGTTTTTTATAACAATAGAATCAATGCTTGGATAATCGCCAACTGTTATTGAAAAATCCTTACTTGTGCCATCAGCATTTAAATTTGCTAAAGGAATTTCAACTCCCTCCACAGTTTTTATAAATACAGAACTATAATCTTCTACTGGCGTTTCAGGAATGGGGTCAGCTTGAGGTGGCAGTGTTGTGTCTACCTTTTCATTTGCTAATGTAATATCTTTAAAACTTACAACACCAGAAGAGGGGAGTGTAGGTTCGGTTGGGAGAGGCTCTGTTTCTGGTATTTCTGAAAGTGAAGCAGAAAATGTAATAATGTTATCGCCATTTGCTTTTGCACTATCTGGAATTTTTGTTTCAAATCCACTACGAGGGGGCAATAGTAATGCTGTATCGGTAATTTCAATTGTGCTTGCTGTTAACCCACTAGTTCTTTTCATTGTTGTGTCGGTAAGCGGGAAATCTGCAACAGGTGTTTCTGGCGCAGGTCTAATCATTCCAACATCTTTTGCAAATTGCTCAGACGCACCTTCAAAGTGGAGCTTGTTTTGTGCTCCAGGAATAAGAGATTCTATCAAAAGCGACTTTGTGTCGCGTGTAATTCCAATTAATGAGGCTTTTACGGTATTTGCAGATCTTCTGTTTATAGCATTTACAAAGTCTTGTAGTTTTCCGCCTTTCCAGTTTAGCTTAATTGTTTTTTCATCTACTCTAAATGCATATTCGCCTGCTTCAACTCTCATGTTAGCATCAATTTCGCCAGATAGAAATCTATCAGCAGTAGCTGTTTGGAGTACTTCTATTTTGAACGTTTCAAAACTTGCATCTCTATCAGGACTAGCTGTTATAGCATCCTCTTGTGATGATGTTGCAAGTTTTAAACTAAAGGGATTGTCAAAGGAATAAAGATTTCTTGTTGTATCGCGTAGCGTAGTCATTTGGGCGTTCAAAGCCCTCCACGCATCTTGTTGAGTTTGAAAGCCTTCAAGGCGAGTTTCTTCGCGTTCGATAGGAACTCGCTCTACTTCCATGAGGCCGCTTATAAGTTCTTGTGTACCATACTTATCGCTAACACCTGGTATATTTAAATCGGACATACACTATGTTTATCCATCCGTCAGGACTACCAAGTTTCGTCTATAAAATTACCTATAGCATCTTTTACGCGAATTCGCATATCCTGCATTTCAGTGGATGGAATCTCCCTTACTATTTCATTTGTTTTCGGATCCACTACCTTTACTACAACTTGATCCAGTTTTTCATTGACGTTGTATTGAAGTTTTTTTCCAACTGATGATTGAACCGAGCTAACATCAATGTGCTGAGATGCGGTATCTTGAACACTTTGCTTTATAGCTTCGTTCTTTCTAGCCAAGTCTTTGGCTACAGAGGCAATTTTTACGTTTACCTGACCCTGTGTTATCGGGGTACTACCAATTCCGTTTGTAGATATACTCATTTCGTTTCCTCCTTGAAACGTATTCTTATTACAGTAAAGGAAAGAAAGGGGGGCGCGCCCCTTCCGTTCCTTCAATATAACCCTATTAAAAAGACGACATCCAGATCTCTCTTTAATAAGTTTGTACATCTAGCTCAAAAGCGTTAAAACATTCTGAGGTATTGCATTCGCTTGAGCTAACATTGCTGTACTAGACTGTGTAAGAATTTGGTCTCTAGTAAATTCAACAATTTGGCCAGCCATATCAGTATCACGAATTGTTGATTCAGCTGCTTGTAAGTTTTCAGCTGCAATTGCGATCCCTTCTGAAGCCATTTGGAATCTATTTTGGTATGCACCAAGATCAGCTCTTTGTTTGTTAACAGAAGTCATTGCTGAATCTAAAGTTGCAAGAGACATATTAGCTGATTCAGGGTCTGCAATGCTAAGTTTAGCTGTTACATCACCTTGAGCGCCAAGTAGTCCTAGAGACTGTGCAGTCATTGTACCAATGAAAATGCGTTCGTTCTGATCTACGTTTGCTCCAACTTGAAGCTGCATAACTTGTCCAGTTACTGAATCTGCTGCGAATGAACCTGTAAGCATGTTCATACCGTTGAATTGAGCTGAGCTTGCAATTCTATCAACTTCATCAATAAGTTGGGATACTTCAACTTGAATTTGCATTCTGTCTTCAGCACTATAAATACCGTTGGCAGCTTGTACAGCTAATTCACGAATACGACCTAAAATGTCGCCTGTTTCTTGTAAGTACCCTTCTGTAACTTGAATAAAAGATACACCATTTTGAATATTGCGTTCTGCTTGATTCAAACCTCTGATTTGCATTCTCATTTTTTCTGATACTGCTAAACCTGATGCATCATCTCCAGCTCTGTTAATACGTTCGCCAGAACTGAGTTTTTCAATGCTTCCTTGTAATGCGTGTGAATTGTTTCCAAGTACACGATTAGCATACATTGAACTCATGTTGTGATTAATAATCATCTAACACCTCCATGTTTATATGAACTTAAAGCATCATGCTTTAAGACCTTTTGTTACGTCTTGGGCAAAGCGGCAGTTTTTGCGCCTCTGCTACTTTGTTTTAGACCCACAATAGGAACTGTTGGACCAACACCAAAAACCGGCTCCCACCGGTTAATTGTTGCGCTAGTCGCAACCGTCTCTATTGTTACGTTTAACATAAGAGGTTGCTGTCAATTTTCTCTGTTTTTTTTGTTAACGAATTAACTCAAAACTTGCACCCTAAAAAAGTGCAAACAGGTTTTAGAAAACATACGCCTACTAACCTAATGTCAGTATATCATATTTTCTAAAAACCTGCAAGCCTTAAATCATCATTATTGTAGTAATGATAATACGTTTTGTGTTGAAGCATTAGCTTGAGCCAACATTGCTGTTCCTGCTTGTGCTAAGATTCTGTTTTTAGTTAAGTCAACCATTTGTGATGCCATATCAGTATCACGGATTTGTGATTCAGCTGCTTGTAAGTTTTCAGCAGCAATATCAATACCTTCGATAGCCAAAGAAAGTCTGTTTTGGTATGCACCAAGGTCAGCTCTTTGTTTGTTGATCTTTTTAAGACCTTCATCAATCATACCAATTGAGCGGTTAGCTTCATCTGGTGTTGCAATTGACATAACTTGTTCTGTTCCGAGTTCACGTACACCAACTGCTGAAGCTGTCATTGTTCCAATGAAAACTTGCATTCTTTGGTCCATGTTAGCACCAATGTGGAGCCACATAGAAGCTGTAACAGTGTTTTCACCTGTTTGGCGAGCAAATCGTCCTGTTAACATGTTCATACCATTGAATTGTGCATGACTTGCAACACGGTCTACTTCAGCTACAAGTTGAGATACTTCAACTTGAATTTGCATACGATCTTCATCACTGTAAATACCATTGGAAGCTTGTACTGCAAGCTCACGGATACGTTGTAATACGTCAGTTGTTTCTTGCAAGTAACCTTCAGTTGTTTGAATAAAACTGATACCGTTTGTTGCATTTTCAGAAGCTTTGTTCAAACCACGAATTTGTGATCTCATTTTTTCTGAAACAGCTAGACCTGATGCATCGTCTCCAGCTCGGTTAATTTTTTCACCAGATGAAAGTTTTTCCATATCCTTAGACTGAGCCAAGTTGGTTACACCGAGAGTACGGTTTGAGTACATTGCTGACATGTTGTGATTAATAATCATAAGATTCCTCCATGGAATTGTATTAGAATAACT
>CAYJLQ010000067.1:0-7419 GCA_964370725.1 uncultured Treponemataceae bacterium | reverse complement strand
TTTTTCCATATCAACGCCAGCCACTTTTAGGGCTTCAATTGGATAACGGGAACCTCCAGACTTTAAGAATGCAAAGTAATTTTCTTTGTCTTGCTCTGTTCCTTTTGTAACTTTATTTGCTAAAGCAAGGGCTGCAGATATACCTGTAGAATATTTATACACATAAAATGCATTGTAAAAATGAGGAATGCGCAAACATTCTAAATCGCTATGTTCTTCAAAAATCATTTCAGGACCAAAATAGGCTTCTAAAAGTTCTCTATACGTTGAACGGCACACATCAACAGATAATGGGGTACCACTTTCTACAAGTTCGTGTGTTTTCTTTTCATACTCTGCAAACATTGTTTGCCTGTACAGCGTTGCAAGAATATCACTAGCGCGAATACATAAAAGGTATGCTTTTTCATTTTTGTCAGTAGTGTTTTTTAACATATATTCAAATAAAAGCTGTTCATTAAATGTAGATGCAACTTCTGCTTCGAAAATGGTATAGCTGTACTGCATAAAAGGGTTTGATTTTGCAGCATACCATGAATGCATTGAATGCCCACCTTCGTGAGCTAAAGTAAAGACATCCCTAATAACATCTTCTTTATAATTCATTAAAATGTATGGATATCCTTCATACCCGCCAGATGAAAATGCTCCACTTCGTTTACCCTTATTTTCATAACGATCAACCCAACCATTAAGTAGGCCATTTTTCAATGTGGAAGTATATTCGCTTCCTAAAGGAGACAAAGCTTCTGTTATCATATCTACTGCTTTATCATAGGGTGTAATAAATTTTACATCTTTTGTTAAAGGCATATATACATCGTAGTGTCTAAGCTCATCAAGTTTTAACACTTTTTTAATTAATGAATAGTATTTATGAAGAGGGGCTAAGTTTGAGCGAATTGTTCCAACAAGATTTTCATATACTGAAACGGGAACCTTGTCGGGGAAAAGAGCCTTTTCTATAGAAGAATTATATCCTCGTGCCCTAGCCCTGTATACATCTTGATTTACACTTCCTGTGTATAGCGTTGTAATAGTATTTTTATGGTTATCAAAAGCTGCGTACAACTGGTCATATGCAGTTTTTCGCACCTCCCTATCTGGATTAATTAAAAAAGAGGAATACGTTGTTTGGCTTAAAGGTTTTTCACCTTCACTTGTTTTAATAGTTCCAAAGTCAATATCAACATTTGTGAGCATTGAAAAAGCCTTTGATGGAGCTTGCATACTTTCTTGTTGTAGAGCAAAAAGCCTTTCTTCTTTTTCGCTTAATATATAGGGGCTAAGTCTAATAAGCTTTTGTAAGAATATTTTGTATGGTTCAAAATCACTTTGTAAAAGTGCTTTTTCTAATATATCTTTATTTATTGCTTGAATTTCTGGAACAAAGAAACTTGTTTGAGCTTCAGCTTGACTTGTAGCCATCATAAAGCGCCCCATTTTATCTTGAGCCGAGCTATCTGAAGCATCTTGGGCTGTATGTAAAAAAGCATAATTTCCTAGTTTTTCACTAATTACTTCAAGTTCTTCATTAGATTTTAATGCATCTAAAAGCACATTAGGATCAGAAAGTTTTCCTTTAAAGCCTTCTATTTTTTGAGCAAGTGGCTCTATTTTTTTAAGAGCACTTTCCCATTCTGCATCACTTGTAAAAAGTGTTGTTAAATCCCAACAATCATCTTTTTTAACATTTTTTCGCATTGGTATTACATGTTCATTCATAATTTTAACTATACCACATTGCAGTTTTTTTATCTATGTGATACAGTAAAAATATGGGAACTTTATCAAAGTATCAAATTGCAAAAGGTAGAAAGCTGTATGGCATTTTCACCTCTTTTAATTCTATTTCATTTACTCTTGTAACTGGTAATGTTCTTTCTATATATGCTATGTACCTACAGGCAAGTGCACTTGTAATAGGTCTGATTAATGCATTTAATTTTTTATCCTTTTTTGCCATTCCACTAGGAAGATCTTTAACAAAAAAGCATTCGATAATGAAGGTATACGCAAACGCTTGGCTCGCACGTATTTCGTGTGTTTTGTTAATGTTAGCTATACCATTTTTAGTATCTTCAGGCATCCCAGAAATGGGGATATTTTGTATTTTAGTAAGTAACTTTGGGTTTAACTTTTTTAGGGGCATTGGAACTATTGCAAACAACCCTGTTATTACCGATTTAGCCCCCGGTAAAGACCGTGGTAGTTTTATGGTATTTTTATCATTAACATGGAACACTTCTGCCCTTCTTGCAACATTGCTTCTTGCATTCTTTTTACAATTTGGAGAGTCTTTAACAGTATTAAATGCAGCCGTCTCGATAGGTATAATTTCAGGTTTTATTTCTTCTTTTGTTTTATTTAAAATGCCATCAAGCGATACCGAGCAAAAAACAGAGCCTACCAATTTTTCTAAAAGCTTTTTAACTGCAATGCACGATAGAAGCTTTAGATTATTTTTAATAGCATTTATGATTATTGGATTCGGAGTTGGTTGTGCTCGCCCCTTTATTATTGTGTATGCTCGTGAAGTATATCAACAACCCGACAGTTTTGTAACATTTATTACCTTTTTTACTAGCTTGGGGGCATTGTGTATGGGTCTTGTTACAAGGCTATTTATTGATAAAATTGGCGCAAAACCAATGTACTTATTATTTACAGCTCTAACCATTGTTAGTTTAATTCCCGCCGTAATTTCTCCTACCATTTCAAGTGGATTTATAGCATTTTTATATCTTTGTCTCATTGCTTTTGTGTCAAACTTAGGCTTTTCTGGAGAAGAAAATGCAGGCCAAACATACTTCTTTGGACTTATTCCACGAGAAGCAGTACTCGATTTAAGTATTGTATATTTTCTTGTTTCAGGAATTGCCGGAGCTACAGGGTCTCTTGTTGCAGGTGTTATTCTTGATGCTTTTGAACAATCAGGACTTTCTGTAACAGCTTCATACAGACTGTTTTTTGGAATACAAATAATTATAATAAGTATATCATTTTTTATACAACTTAAGCTAAAAGCGTTAGATAGTTACTCTCTAAAAGAGGCACTGCCTATGTTTTTTTCAGTTCGTGACATTCGCGGCTTAAGTCTTTTATATAAATTGGATAGAAGTAAAACGGTAAGAGAAAAAACAGAATTGTTAACTGAGCTGCGCTTATCAAATACAACTGCAGCTACAACAAATCTACTAGAACACCTATCCTCCCCGAGTTTCGCCGTTCGTTCAGAAGCGATTGCAGGTATGGAAAGTTTACCAAAACTTAATACCCCAACAATTGAGATATTAATTCAAGAGCTTGAAAAAGGACTTTATACTACCGCATATAGGGCTGCAAGAATTTTAGGAAATTTTAAAATACAAAAAGCAGTTCCAAATTTATTAGCTTGTATCCATAGCGAAGATTATATTTTAGCAGGGGAATCAATGGTAGCTCTAGCTAGAATTGGTGATGAAAGCGCTCAAACAAAAATTTCTGAAGTACTTGAGTCTACAAAAAATACTCATATTTCACTGTGGGGAGTGCGCGCAATGGAAATGTATGCAAACGCTACAAGTATTCCTGTACTCCAAAATGTATTGCGTGTTAATTCTGGAATTGCTGTAATTGAAAGTGAAGTTACGCTAGCCTTTGCATCAATAATGGGGATTGATAAAACATTTTTCCCTGCATTTTCACAGTATTCAGAAAGTCCTGAAACTGCAGAAGACATACTGCAAACCATGTTCGATGAAATAACCTCTAGAAAAAAATTAAAGGGACAGAGCATCCCACCACTTATTATAGATTTTTTAAAAGATGAAAATTATAAGGACGATTTTTCGCAAAATATTGCTACATACTCAAAAAAATCAAGTGGGATGGTTGTAAAAATGCTTATTAGCAGTCTAATAGATACAGACCTTCCAAGATTACAATCATTCAGATTTTTTATGTGCTTTTGGGCATTAATGGTTTTATCTGATCCAAAGTTACTAAATAGATAATATTATGAAATCACTTTCCAACGCAGTCTAAAACGCCCATCTGTAAAGTCATGGCTAATAATGGTAAAAGTTCCAATTTCGCTTGTGTTAGAAACATGAGATCCAATACAAGCACATGAGTCATAATTGCCTACATCAACAATTCGAAGCGTATTTCCTGCATTGTCTGGAAGTTTTGATAAGTCTACTATGGTTGAGGCTTCTTCACGTGTCACAAATCGTTCTGTTACATTTAAATTTTGTGAAATGACTTCATTTACCTGTTTTACTATTTCATTAATTTGAGAGTTAGTGGGTTCTGCTTCCAATCGATAATCGCACTTCGATTTTTTTGCTTCGATATGTGCATTATATGAGCGAGGGCATTTGAACATTCTAACCATAGTTTGGTTAAGAATATGTTCGGCTGTATGCATGGGCTCGCAGTAATCTTTTTTTGCAGTATTTTCTGTTTTATTCATTCTGCTACTATACATTTAATCTGAAATAGTTTCAACTATATTTTTTGATATATATTAAGTTAAGATAATTTTATCAATTTTGTACATTCAATACTTGATTTGTACATAATTCTAGTATATACTATCCAAAACAATTTGAGAGGAATATATTATTACAAAGCAATTTATTTTAAGCACATGTCTTATACTTTATTTTACATGCACATTGTTTGCATCAGGAGAAAATGATGCGCGTTCTGACTCACCTGATTTTTTTGCAAGCGAACAAGAAGTTCATAATCGAATAAGCTCTGTGTCAGAAAATTTTAAATACATATTACCCAATGGAAACATACACAAAGATTATACTGGTGATAAAAGTAAGTTAGAATCACTTTTTTCGCCCGACATACAATCGCTTACAACATCAGATTACTATTTTAAAAGTTTTACCATACAAGAGATAGATAATGGACAAATCCCCAAAATACAATTATTGGATAACACATCATGGACCATTATGGATTCAGATTTTTATGAATACGCAAGCCAAGGTGAGAGTTTTTCAGCATTGGGCCTTAAAACAAACAATGTTGTATACCTTCGCTATAATGGTCAAAACCCTCTTTTTAGCGCTAATAGCGCATATAATGCCATGACCTATACTGATACTAATGCTATAGACCAAAAAGTATTAGACCGGTTTATGTTCTTTCGATGGCAAGGAACAAACATGGGCATAGATTTAGATACATACATGTATGCAATTGATACATTCACAGGCCTTGTTTTTACCTATGTTAAAATTGGTGCATGGAAAGGGGCTTTTGGGTTTGAAGTACCAACCCGCTATGACCCCATTGATATTTATACATTCTTAGATGGGAATCCACGACTTTTCTTTGAATATGACCCTATTGGCTATGTGTCAAAAGATGGCTTTATCATTTTACATGATTGGTACATAGAAAAAACAAAACAAAAACTACAAACACAATTAGAGTCTCACCTTCCTACTGGAAGATCTCCATACTATGTACCATAAAAAAACGCTACACCCTTTGTGTAGCGCTGTATAGTATAAAACTAACAAATTATTCAACGTTTTGGTTTTGTAGCTTTTCTTCTTTTGCATAAATACAAAGCGCATCGATAAGCTCATCACAATATCCTTGCATTACTTGATCTAGTTTATAAAGGGTTAGTCCAATTCTATGGTCAGTTACCCTGTTTTGTGGAAAGTTATATGTTCTAATTCTCTCAGAACGATCTCCAGAACCTACCATACCCTTACGTTGGGCAGAACGCTCTGCATTCTTTTTAGATTCTTCAAGTTCAAAAAGACGAGCACGCAAAACACGCATAGCTTTGTCTTTATTTTTATGCTGACTTTTTTCGTCCTGTTGAATAACAACCAAACCAGTGGGAAGGTGAGTTAAGCGCACGGCAGAGTCTGTCGTGTTAACACACTGTCCACCAGGGCCACCTGCACGCATAACGTCAACGCGTAAATCTTCAGGCTTAATATCAATCTCAGTTTCTTCGGCTTCTGGAAGAACTGCAACAGTTACTGCACTGGTGTGAACACGACCTTGTGATTCTGTAGCTGGAACACGTTGAACACGGTGTACCCCACCTTCGTAGCGAAGGCTTCCATAAACATATTTTCCACTTATTGAAAAAGAAAGCTCTTTGTATCCACCAACTTCGGTTTCACTCATATTAATTACTTCATACTTCCAGCCTTTCATATCGGCATAGCGGCTATACATTCTAAAAAGGTCTGCAACAAAGAGTGATGATTCGTCTCCTCCAGTACCACCTCTAATTTCCATAATAATATTTTTTTCTTCAAGTGGATCTGGTGGAATTAGTAGCATTTTTAGCTTTTCTTCCATTTCAGGTTGTTGTTCTTCAAGTTCACGAAGTTCTTCACGAGCCATTTCTTTCATTTCTTGATCTGATTCTTCGGTGATGATTATTTTAGATTCTTCTATTCCTTGTAAGACTCTTTTATATTCATCGAAAGCTTCCATAAGATTCGTCAAATAAGAATGCTCGCGCATAGTATCTTTATATTTTTTGGGATCTTTTACTAAATCTGGCTCTTGGATGAGTTCATTAATTTCATCATAGCGTACTTTTAATTGTTCTAATCTCTTAATCATAGTCGTATTATATAGAAAATATTAAAAAAATACAAGCGATTGCTTAAAATCACACATTAGCTTTCTAAAACTCTGCCGTCTGTACTAATCGTAACGACTTGCCAAGGAATCATTTTTTTACTATTTATTAGCGCATTTTTCACCGCTTGCTCTATGCCCCCACAGCAAGGAACTTCCATTCGTACAACGGTAACGGACTTAATATTGTTACTTGCAATAATCTCAGTAAGCTTATCAGTATAATCGCCTGCATCTAGTTTTGGACAGCCTATAATGGTAACCTTGTTTTTCATAAATTCACTATGAAAGTTTGCATACGAAAAAGCTGAACAGTCTGCAGCTACAAGTAGATTTGCATTTTCAAAATAAGGCGCTGTAGGTGGTACAAGTTTAATTTGTACTGGCCACTGCATAAGTTCTGACGAAGATGTTTTATTTTCATTTGTGGCTGGAATTACTGATTTTTGAGCTACAGGCTTTTGTATCATTTTTGCCATTGAGCCTGGACAAGCGAATACAGGTTTTTTAGATTTTTCCAATGCTTCGCTTGCATTGTTAATAACATCTACATCAGAAAAAGTGATTGCACCCACTGGACACACTGGAAGACAATTCCCAATACCATCGCAATAGTCTTTTCTCATTACACGGGCTTTCCCATCAACCATTTCTATTGCACTCTGCTTACAGGTATTTGCACAAAGACCACAACCTACGCATTTTTCTTCATCAATTTGTATTATTTTTTTTGCCATTTTTTTTATCCTTATTGATTTTATAACCAGAGTATACTAAAATAGTTACATGTAGTATGTT
>CAYJLQ010000066.1:0-7454 GCA_964370725.1 uncultured Treponemataceae bacterium | reverse complement strand
GACCATTGATTTCATTTTGATGTCTGTCCCTTATTCTTAAAGGAACATCGGATATATCTTGCGATACATCCTCTGACTAGGTAGCTCAATGGCTACCCATATTTTCGGTTCGTGTTTTTTTCTTCCACTAAATCAATTTCTCAATTTAGCTTCACGCTCTCTTATACTACATAATTGCTTATGTCAATTAAAACTTGCGTTTTAATTATCTTTCTTTCCTTCCCTATTTATCTCTCAATGTTCTCTTCTCAACCGCTCACTTTTGGTTAGCGGCGAGTGAATAAATAATATCATATTTCGTAATTTTTAGTCAAGAGCTTTTCGCATCTTTTTTTAACTTTTTTTCAAAGTTTTTTTTAATTATTTGTTATGTACTATCTCTTCGTAGCTACTTTCACTGTGTGTCAGTAGCAGGTTCATAGAATATATCACTTAGCCTATTTTATGTCAACTATCTATTTCGCTTTTTTTGTATTTTTTACACTTTTTTTGCGTTTTTTTATCTAAAAGCTGCTTTATTCAAGCAAAACTACCCTTTTTTCGCAATCAAAGCGTGTTTTTTACCGTTCTTCACGCATTTTTATTTCATTTTTTAGTTTATTTATTTCTTCAACCGCGAATAAAACACTTTCATCTTTCAGTGAAACAGTCTTTTTATCCTCAGAAGACAGAATTTCATATACCCTAATTCCAAGTTTTTCAAACTGTTTTTGAGTCTTTTTTTCTAACTGTAAAAGTTCGACCTTTGTTACACCCTTGTCGCTTAGGTCTTTTACTGTTTCACCTGCTTGGTCTAACATACCTTTTGATGCTTCGATTCCCTTATCTGCTAGAGTTTTCATTTTTTCTAAAAAGTCATTCATGTCATTCTCCTATAAAATTTTGTATAAACGATGCTCAACAAATGGTAGCTTTTTGTATTATTACCAACCACTTATTGCAAAGGTCTACCTTTTTGTCATACACAGTCTTATTATTATCGGTATTTTAATTATTTTTTAAAGCCACGCAAGGGACTCCGTTTCACCCTCCAATTAACTGTCAAAGGAGCCGCGCGAGGGATCGTTGCGGTATCCTTTTGCGAATGCAAAAGATACAAGCAAGAGCCCGACCCGTGCACTGCCCGGCGCCTGCGCTGGGCAGGCCGGGATGCGCCCAAAACAACACCATATTTTAAACAAAAAAAAGACTGAACCTCTTAAAGAGATTCAGTCTTTGTGTACCGGGAACCAGAATTGAACTGGCACAGCCGCAAGGCCGAGGGATTTTAAGTCCCTTGTGTCTACCGATTCCACCATCCCGGCATGTCGTTTTAACGACTTCATACATAATATCAAAAAGTGTTTTATGTGTCAATGACATACCTATTATTTTTTTATTATTTTTTTATATAGTGATTTTTTTTTTGAATAATGGTATAATTATATTATGAAAACCTTAACATTACATGATTTACCCTTACCCGAAAAAGGCTCAACAGTTATTGTTGGGATGTCTGGTGGGGTTGACTCTACCTTAACTGCTCTTTTATTAAAAGAATCTGGTTGTAAGGTTATTGGTGTTACAATGTCTAGTTGGAACCACGACCTTCCTATTCCGCCTTCTACGAAGGGTTTTAGATTTTCTTGCTATGGCCCAGATGAGCAAATTGATATTAATCAATGCAAGGCCTTTTGTTCTGAGAATAATATTGAATACCATGTAATCGATGTTAGACAGGCATACCAAAAACACGTTCTTGAATATTTTAGAACTGAATATCGTACTGGTAGAACGCCGAACCCGTGTGTTCACTGTAATCAAAATGTGAAATTTGGGGCTCTGCTAGATGGCGTTCTTGCTCTTGGAATTGATTTTGATTATTTTTGCACTGGCCATTATGCAAGAGTTGTTACACCTGACACCTCTATTGAAAGTTTTTATGGAGATTCTTCAGAAAATAGTGGCACTTTTGATTCTTTTCCAGCGATGATTGCATGCGGAACAGATACTTTAAAAGACCAAGCCTACTTTTTACACCGTGTTCCTTCAGAAATTCTGAAAAAAGTTCGCTTTCCGCTTGGTACTTCTACAAAGGCAGAGACAAAGGCAATGGCACAAGAGATGAATCTTTTTGCAGCTTCAAGGGCAGAAAGCCAAGACTTTATTCCACCTGAATATTTTGACATTGTTTTTTCTGACAAAGAATCTATTCCAGGCGATATTATTGACATTGACGGAAAAAAACTTGGCACTCATAAGGGAATTGAGCATTACACCATTGGACAAAGGCGTGGGCTTGGCGTAAGTTCGACACATCCTTTATACGTTCATTCTATAAACAGAGAAAACAACACTGTTGTTTTAGGTCGAAGCGATGATTTAATGGCTGAAAGTTTAATCGCCGATAACTGGGTTTGGGCTGGAGGGTATGCCCCGAAGCAAGAATTTGAAGCTATGGTAAAAATACGCCTAGCATCAAAGCCGTGCAAGGCAACAATAACTCCTTTAAATCCTGAAAAGGGTAACGCAAAAGAAGCTCAGTACAAAGTTCATTTTGAATCCCCACAAAGCGCTATTGCACCGGGACAATCGGTTGTTGCTTATGTGGACGGAGTGGCATTGGGTGGCGGAGTCATAAGTTAATTAATAATTAATAATGCATAATTAATAATTTCTTTACTATGCAAACCCTGTAAAGAATTAACAAAGCTAAAAAATCTTTAATTCTTTTGGTCGCCTCGCAGCTTTCGTCCAAATAATTATCAATTATTAATTGTTAATTATTCATTAGTTAACGCTTATTCTAAAGCGGGAAAAACTTTCTGTTCCGCCTACATTATTGAGCAATATTTCAATTGTATTGGTTCCGCGTGAAAGCGGAACCTCTGCAAGGCGCATTGTATCTTCTTGAGGATATATTTCATCAAATGTATAACTTTTACTTCCTGTAACAGTCAAGGATAATTGCTCTTGTTTTAATGTATCATAGTTTACAGATTCTTTTACTTCCCCATTTAGCGAAACGCTTGAGCTATGAATCATTCCTACTTCGGCTCTTTCCATATAAAGCACATATGCTCCCGATTTTAATGTTGCACCGTTATACATTGGAAAGCGCTCGCCTTTTCTATCCACTGCAACAACACCAGTAATATTTACCCTATTGCTTGTTGGAGCTTGACTCATTAACACTATTGGATTTATAAGCGTTTTCATTTTTGTATCTATAACCTGGAATCCAGCGCCGTCGCTTCCTTCCCTCCAAGCGGAATCGCCACTTACTCCTATCACGTCTCCAAGTGCAATATCGCGATTTGTTGATCCAACTTTAACATTAACTAGATTTGAATACACTGAAATCATGTCATTTTTATGAGAAACTATTACTGAGTTTCCTAAAGGAGACTCAAACCAGCCCATATTTGACGAATCATTTTCTAAAAGCATAACAATACTGCCAGCTTCAGCGGCAAAAACTTCTCCCGGAGTGGAAAATATCATTCCAGTATTAAAGCCATCACCTCTCATTTCAGAAAAAAGAGCATTTGCTCTAACAGGAGACTGCGGCCATTCAAAAGCACTTAAAAAAGAGAGTCCCATAAAAATGGTAAACGCAAACACAACACTTACACATAATGCTATTTTATTTTTTTTTGACATCATCATTCCCTTTTTTATACTTTTACTTATTATCATTTATATATATTTTTGAAATTGTTGCGCCGTTACCAATATAGATATTTTCATTATCTGTATCGATAAATGTGTTTTCTTCATCAAAAGAAAAAGAACCTACTGCAAACATATCTTTATTGAATATTGAAACAGTACTTTCGCCACGATATTTGCTTAATACAAAATAATAATCCCCATAATGCACTTCTTTTATTGTAACAACCTTTCCTTTTATAGGGATAGTTTTTTCTGTGTTTTCTTCAATATTTACAACTGACAGCGTATCTTTTGCATTAATAAACACATATTTTTCGTTTTCACTAAAATATACGAGCCTTTGCTCTAATGAAGCATTTTCTATATATTTGTGAAATATTATTTTACTTGTATTTCCTTCAATGTCAGTTACTACTATCCGTTGCATGTCTAATCCAGATAAGCAAGCTACGTAGCGACCACTTTTTGATACATTCACGCCAAAAATAACTTCATATTCGCTTCCACCTGGATAGAATTCTTGCACCTTATTTCCCCAAAGGTCGAATACTATCACATTTCCATCTGCAAAACCTGCAACAACATTTTTATTATTCGACGCAAAGGCAGTTACTGGAACATAGTTTTCATAGCTCCACTGCTCTGCTCCATTTGGAGAATGAAATGAAAATGCATTTCCATTTGGAGAAAACATAAATATTCTCTCTTCTTCAAAAAATGGAAACCCTGCTTTTTGAATTGTTGCTGATGTTTCTCCACTTGCAGTTGAAAAAATTATTTCTTTTGCATCATATGAAAAGGTTGAAAGATATTGACTTGAAATAATTCCTTTTTGTTCAATATTTCGCACAGTCGCAACAGTTCCGTCGGCCGTATAATAACCAATACGATTCCCCAACTTAAATGGCATTAAACTTGAATAAACAGGGTTTATTGCTGATGTGGCTACGTCAATTGTCCATTGAGGCTCAAACTGAATTGCATTTCTTACAGGGCGTACTGCTACAAGCATATATATCGCTGAAAAAAGAATTATTATTCCTATTATTGGAAAGATTTTTTTATTTATTTTCATGTACTTATATGGTATAATAGAGTAGGCTCTCTAGTCAAGGGGCAAATTAAGGAGGTTCATAATGGACATGACAGAACTTTACACTATTGCATTCGAAGCATCGAAACGCTCTTACTCCCCTTATTCAAACTTTCCTGTAGGAGCTGCGTTTTTGATGAAAGACGGAACAGTTATAACTGGGGTAAATATTGAAAACAGATCTTTTGGTGCAACAAACTGCGCCGAACGAACAGGGCTTTTTACTGCAATTTCGCAAGGTTACACAACTTTTAAGGCACTTGCAGTTGCAACCCCTAGCGCTGACTATCCAGTAAGCCCATGTGGAATTTGCAGACAAGTTCTTTCTGAATTTGCGCCTGCAGAGACCCCTATTTGTTTTGGGAACAGTAAAGAAAGCGTTGTAAACACAACACTTGGAGAACTTTTTCCCTACGATGCCTTACATGAACTAGGAAAAAAATGAAATTGCTATAAGCCATAGCAACACTTGACAAAACAGCATATATTATGCAAAATGTTTTCACACAAAACAATACATGTTACTACTAAAAACTGTACTGTACAACGGAGCACAGGAGTATAAAAAATGGAAGATGACATTCTCACAATCGAAGAGGTTGCAAAATACCTACGCGTATCTGAGCGAACTGTTTACGATTGGGCGCAAAAGGGCGAAATCCCATCAGGAAAAATTGGGACCGTTTGGCGTTTTAAAAAATGTGAAATTGAAAAATGGGTAAATGAACGTCTCTCTACAGAGCCAAAACAAACACTTCCAAAAAATCAAATACAAATACGCAATCTATTATCTCCAGATCGTATTGTTTTCTTAAATCATTCGACTAAACAAGATGCCCTAGTTGCCCTCGCAAATAGCTTAGGCACTGCTCCACAAATTAAAAATGCAGAAGAACTTTCAAGTGAAATTATAAAAAGAGAAGGCTTAATGTCTACCGCTATCGGAAGAGGCATTGCTATTCCACACGTGCGCCTTTCAACTGTTACAGACCTAGTTATGGCAGTTGGAATAAGCAAAGTTGATATTATAGATTTTCAAACTATAGATGATGAGCCTGTGCGCTTACTATTTATGATAGCGGCAGCATATAATCAGCATGCACACTACCTACAAACACTTTCATTTTTTAGTTCAAAGCTAAAAAACAGAGAACTTCGAGATGCACTACTTAACGTAACATCACCAACAGAAGCTTACAATTTGTTAATCGAAGCAACTGAAAACTTAGTTTAGTAATTACAGCCCCGAAATACCTATCCATTTAGTAATTTCGCTCATATCTTGCGGAACCATTCCAATTGATACAGGGGCTGTTGTTTCACCAAGCAAATAACTTACACCGCTTTCATTAAGGCGCGCACCCTGACCTTCTATGGCTATCCCAAAAAATGCATGGCTATAATCCCTTGAAACAAACAGCATCGTTTTATAATCCATATGAGACATCAAAACGGCTAAGAGAAGAGCCCTACTATCACAATCAGAACCATGGCCTTTCAAAATTGCTGGAAGCGGCGTAAAATCTGTTCCAAGCGGTATTCTTTCGTAGTCAAAACCCTGTACCCAAGTCAATAAAGCTTGAGTAAGATCAATATCTACCCCATTCGGATTTTTTTGCTGCAAGTCTTGATACAATGATTCATAAATTGCTTTAGCAAGCCTTTCAAGCCTTGGCCACGAGTCTGTATATATCATTCTGTAAAATCTTTGCCATGCTTCCTTCCAAAGCTCTGTATTTGCAAAAAAGGTAAGTATTGCATACTCTCTTTCCATTACAAAAGTTGCTGCATCTACATCACTTTTATCTATCACAGAATTTATAGTTTTACCACCTATTTCGGCAGATATTGCAAGATTCCCTTCGTTTGGGAACGCGTAGGATGTAAAAACTCCAGCCGTATATCCTTTACTAGTAACAATTTGTAGCGAATCAAGTGCAGAAATAATTATTTGTTCGTACTGTGGAAATTGTTCACTTGGCGAATAGGCAAGCATAACAGTTGTGCCATTATTTGAAGGGTTAGCAACTGAAATTGCCCAGCCAGTATAGTTTTGCCCACCTGAAACCAATGTAAAAGTACCAATAACACTTTCACTATCATTCCAGTTTACAGAAACTTTTTCTCCCTTTAACTGCAGTACGCTGTATACATTTTCTAGCGATTCCATTGCGGTTTTGTATCGTTCAAGTGGGTATGAAGCAACAAGCATGTATACAGGAATTAATGTATGTTCAAACTGAAAACGGCTGTCATCTTGTTCAGAGGTTAGCACAAAGCCTTCTGGAATATCCAGTAAATAGCCCCATTTTGGAGAATACAATTGTTCTGAATGAAGCGTTATTAGCACAAAAAACAACATTGCACCAACAATACTATTTTTTTTATATTGATTTTTCATTTCGCACCTCGTGTACAATATGCCGCACTTGTAGGTTTTAGCAATATCATATATACTATATCGGATGAATACTCTACCTATAATATATGAAAACGACGAAATATACATAATAAATAAACCGACAGGCCTTGCAACACAAGGTGGGCAAGGAATTGTACACAGTGTAGACACAGTACTAGCAAGCCAAGTTGGGCAAAAGATACATTTAGTACACAGACTAGATAAAGACACCGAAGGCCTTTTAATTGTTGCCAAAAATTCGGCTTCTGCTAGCAAATGGACAGACTTAATAGCTAGTAAAGAAAT
>CAYJLQ010000065.1:1806-7630 GCA_964370725.1 uncultured Treponemataceae bacterium | reverse complement strand
TTACAGAACATTCATTAGGATATTCAACAACTGAGGCTCAGTTTATTTCTGATGGACTAAATGAAATACGTGAAAGTATGACAGACTTGGTAGATGCTATGTTCGTTTCTACTGAAAGAATTACCCTTGTTAATCAAGAACTATATGATTCTAGTAAAAAATCCATGGAAAGCAGTGAAAAGGTTGAAGAATCCGCACGCTTTATAGCTCAGGATATTTCATCGTCAATGGATAGTACAAGTTCAGCCGTAGAAGAAATTGAAAACTCTATTGAAAAACTTAGCGTACAAATTGCTCGCCAAAGTGAATACCTAGAAGAGTCATCAAGTGCCATAAAAGAAATGAGTGAAAATATTTCTTCTATTGATAATACGACTCTTTCAATGAGTGATCTTGTATCGCAGTTAGTAAAAAATGTAGATGAAGAACACTCAGTAATAAATGAAACAAGTGGTAAATTACAAAACGTTAATGAAAAGTCTGTGTCGCTCGTTACAATAAATGATCTTATCTCTGGAATTGCACAACAAACAAATTTATTAGCTATGAATGCTGCAATAGAAGCTGCACATGCAGGGGAGGCTGGAAAAGGATTTGCTGTCGTATCAGATGAAATAAGAAAGCTAGCTGAAACTACTGCAAGCCAGTCTAAAAATGCTAGTAATCTTATAGCATCCATACGTAGCGACATAGAAGAAATTGTTGCCTTTTCGGATCAATTAAATGGGGCTGCTAATTTAACTATGGAAGTAATAACAAAGGTTTCTCATTTAATGCTAGAAGTTAAAAATGCAATGCAAGAACAATCAATTGGATCACGTCAAGTTTTTGAAAGCATGGTTGGAGTAGATGGAATTACCCACGAAATTAAAGCAAATTCAGAGCGTATTTTAGAAAGTGCTGGAAAAGCAAAAACTACACAAGCAAGCTCTAGTGAACATATAAAAGAACTTCTTGAGGGCATAAAAGAAGATATTTCAAAAATTAGTATGGCTTCAGCTGGGGTTGTAAGTGGTGTAAACTCTGGTAAAGAAAGTGTAGAAATGTTAAATGAAGCTGTCTCTCACTTTAAGATTATTCAACATTCAGCTTAAAAGAAAACGAAAAGGCTTTTTTAGGGAGAGACTTGCAAGTCTCTCCTTTTTACACGGAATATGATTTTTAATAATTTGCATACTATTATGATTTACTATTTTAACTTTATATAGTATAATTTTTATATGGATAATAATTTTTTACTCTGGTGTATTCCTTTTTTTGGAATATCAGCTTTTCACCTTTATGCTTGCTTTATTGATAGTAACAAAAAAGCAAACATATCTAAAGCAATTCTTATGCCAATGCTCCTTTTTGGTGTATGGGGATTTACAGCTATTACAAAGGGTCAATCAGTGTTAGAACAAAACACAATCCTTTTATCCCTTGCCATTATTTTTGGAGGAATGGGAGATGTGTACTTGTTAAACCAAACACATGTACCTAGCTTCATTAGGGGGCTTGTAGCTTTTTTCCTAGGGCATGTGTTTTATCTTATAGTAATACTTTCAATAGGTACCTTTTTACCTGTCCCCACTATTTTTATAGTTATTGCAAGTATAGTATATATACTTTTAGTTATTGCAACATGGTTTATGAATAAATGCCAAAAAGGCGCAATGGGTGTAGCTATGGTTTTGTATGCTTTACTATTAGTAGGCATTAATGCAATTGCATTATTCTTACTTGTTGGGTATAGCATCCAACATGGTTTTGCATCTATTCCCCATAGTTTACTGTATCTTTTTATAGGAAGCTTATTCTTCTTAATTTCAGATGCAGTATTAACGCACACAATATTTATTAAAACATTCCCATTTCACCGATTTATTGTAATGCTAACTTATTTAGCAGCACAATTTTTCCTCGTATTTGGGATATCACTTATATAATTTTTAGGAGTACACAATGAATAAGGAAGACATTTTAAAACGGGCTAATGAATACATTAGCGAAGAACAAAATGAGGGTTTCAAGCAAGAAGTTGTTGATTTAATAGCAAAAGATAACATGGAAGAACTTGAAGATAGATTTTATCAAAATCTTGAATTTGGAACAGGTGGACTTAGAGGTGTAATTGGTGGTGGAACAAACCGCATGAACACACTGATGATTAACAAAGCAACTCAAGGTCTTGCCAGTTATTGTATTAAAGCACTTCCAGAAAAAGCAAAAGATGGAACACTTTCTGCAGTTATTGCATATGATTCTAGAAGATACTCAGATGTATTTGCAGAAGCTGCGGCTCTTATTTTTTGTGCAAATGGCTTTAAGACATATCTTTTCACAGGACTTCGCCCTACCCCTGAACTTTCATATGCAATTCGAGAACTTGGTTGTGTAACAGGCGTTGTTGTAACAGCATCACATAATCCACCGCAATATAATGGATATAAAGCATATTGGTTAGATGGAGCACAAGTTACAGAACCACATGATGTTGGTATTATTGATGAAGTAAATAAGGTAGCTGAAGTAAAAACAATTTCAAAAGAGGATGCAATAGCACAAGGAAAACTTGTAATGATTGACTCAGAAATTGATGATAAATATTGGACAATGTGCAAAGACCAACTTTTCAGACCTGAACTTATTAAAGAAAAGGCAAAGGAAGTACGTGTTGTGTACACACCTCTACATGGAACAGGTGCAATGCATGTTGAAAAAGTCTTAGGCGATTTAGGATTAACAGTAATCACTGTACCTGAACAAAGAAGCCCTGATGGAAACTTTCCAACTGTAGCAAAACCAAATCCAGAAGAAGCACCAGCTCTTAAAATGGCTATTGATTTAGCAAAAGAAGAAAAGGCAGATGTTGTTATGGCAACAGACCCTGATGCGGATCGATTTGGCTCTGCTGTTCCAGATAAAGATGGAAACTATGTACTTATTACTGGAAACCAAATGGGTGTACTTCTTTCAGACTATATTATTTTATCAAGAAAAGAACTTGGAAAGATGCCTAAGAACCCTGGAATTATTCGGTCTATCGTAACATCACCAATGGTAGATGCAATGGCAAAGAAAAACAACGTACACTTAGAAGAATGTTTAACAGGATTCAAATGGATTGCATCAGTTATGCATGACTTTGAAACAAAAACTGGGAAGGAATATATCTTCGGTTTTGAAGAAAGCTATGGATACAATGTTGAAACTGATGTACGCGACAAAGATGGTGTTTCCGCCGCTGCAATGTGTGCAGAAATGACACTCTATTGGAGATCTAAGGGAGTTAGCCTACTAGAAAGACTTGACCAATTGTACACAGAATACGGCTATTATGAAGACAGAGCAATTGCAAAAGAATTTTTAGGCTCATCAGGTACACAAACTATGAAAAACCTTATGGCAAAATTGCGCTCAGAAGGCTTAAAAACTCTTGGCGGCAAAACAGTAAAAATGATACGCGATGTAGGAGAAGGAAATACTTTTGACCCTGCAAATCCAAGTGTTAAAACAAAAATTAGCTTACCATCAAGTAACGTACTTCAATTCTTCCTTGAAGGGGGAACAGTTGTAAGTGCACGCCCTAGCGGTACAGAACCTAAAATTAAATTTTATATAAATTGTGTAGAGCCAATTGCATCTTCGCTAGCTGATACAAAAAAAACAGCTGCAGCACTTTGTGATAGCATTGAAAAAGAAATCTACGCAGTGTTGGAAAATGTATAATTAACAAGTAATAATTAATATTACTGACGCAAAATAGTAAAACTGTTACATTTGCCATTGACTTGGTTGAACAACACGAATATTTTTATTCGTAAACTAATCTTCATGGTATTTGTAACAGTTTTTAATTCCCAGCATGTAATTAAATTGTTAATTATGCATTATTAATTATTAATTACCCCACCGTATCTAATTCCCATCTTATCAGCTATAGTTTGATAACGTTCTTGAAAAATAGCATCATCTTGATTTTCATCATGTCCAGTAACAAAAAACAATGGAGCAAACGACTCAACAATGTCATTTCCATTAATAGGAGCAACACGTAAGGCTTGGTTTACAACACCTGCACACGAGTCAATAATTTTCATATCAGGGGATGCTAGGTTCGAAGAAATGTCTACAATATGCAAAAAGTGAGTGCACCCTAATACAATGGTATCAACTCCATTACTTCTAAAATAGTCAACTGAAGGGCGAACTGCAGCTTCCTTTTGTTCGTTAGTTGCGAAAAAAAATGAATTTTCAATAAAGGAAATAAGCTCAGGATCCCCTCTAAACACTATTTCACAATCTGATGCAAAATCATCAATTAATTTTTGTACATAGCTACTTTTTACCGTTCTATTTGTGGCTAATAAACCTATTCGTCTATTAATAGATTGTTCACCTGCCATCTTAATTGCCGGTACTGTCCCCACAAATGCAATGTTTGGAAATTGTTTTCTAAAAAAATCAAGAGCTACAATTGAAAGAGTATTACAACTAATTACCACAGCTCTTGGTATATAATCTTTAAAAATTGTTTGTAGTGCTAAGCTTGCAGCTAAAGTTACTTCTGCTGCAGTTTTTTCACCATAAGGAAAGTTTTTTGTGTCTGCTAAATAAATACAACGAGCTTTGGGGCATTTCTCTTGAAGATAATGCATATATGGTAAGCCCCCTGTACCAGAGTCAAAAAAAATAAAATCAACGAGTGTAGCCAAAATTAGTCTCCAAATAATGAATTAAATTGAGCTTTCGCATTAACTTCTTTTGTACTCATGGAAGTTTCTGCACTACATTGTTTAAGTGAAAACCAATCGCAAAAATTTGCTCGTTCTTTTTCAACAACTAACTCATCAACATGTTCTTTACAATCATAGTGTACCCCTACTGAATAATGAATGCAATTTTTACAACAACGCACATCAGAGCCACAGTTTGGGCATTCTTCACTTCTAGATATTGGTAAAGCAACATCCAATTTTTTCCCACATTTATAACACATACTTCATCATACTCATAAGATGCAATCTATTCAAGACTCTAACAAGCATTTTTTAACATCTTGCTTGAACATCTATTACATGATATAATAATCTATCGATTATAACACAGGAGAGTAAATCGAATGTTTGAAAATCTAGATTTATCTAATGACGAAATTATTGAGTACATCATTACTAATGAAAAAATAGTAGGTATAACTGTTGAAAATATGCATTTTGAAAATTTAGATTTTTCGCGAAAAAAGTTATATGGATGCAGTTTTTTAAATTGTACATTCAAAAATATTCTTGCAGATAAATGCCGAATGAGAATGTGTAGCTTCGAAAATTCACTTTTTGTAAATAGCTCTTTTACACAAGTTAGCGTACATTTTTCATCATTTGCAGGTTCAACATTTTCAAACGTAAACTTCAATAATTCTGACCTTTTAAATTGTAATTTTAATGGCACAACATCCTTACACTCCATTTTTGACGACTCCGATCTATTTGGAACATCATATATTTATGCGAACATAAAAGACACAACAGTTCAAAATTGTAATATAAAAAAAACGTGTTTCTTTAAAAGCAAAAGAGAAAATGTTCCATTCAAATCATCAAATACACGTGAAGCTTGGTTTGATACTGATGAAAAAGATGTTCTAAACTACGAAGGAAAGAAATCATGAAAATATACTACCACAGAAATTCTGTAACAGGATATAATTCATACATTGTTGTAAATACAAAGACAAAAGAAGCAATAATAATTGATCCAGGTAAAATAACACCAAAAATGCTTGAACATATTGAATCAGACAATTATTCATTGGTTGCAGTATTAGTTACACACAGTCACA
>CAYJLQ010000065.1:0-1796 GCA_964370725.1 uncultured Treponemataceae bacterium | reverse complement strand
TTCAGCTTTATAGAAAATTTACCAACCAAAAATTTATGCAGCCTATTCTGAATTGGTTGCTTCAGATGCTATTGTATTAAATGGAGATGGGTTACTTAATATAGCATCGCTTAATATAAGTTATTTTTCTATTACTGGGCATACCCCTGACTCAATGGCATTTAAAATTGAAAACTGCATTTTTACTGGGGACTCACTTTTAGCAGGCACAATTGGGTCAACAACCAATCCTTATGCACGAAAACTTTTAATTACAAATGTACAAACAAAGCTTTTTATACATAACGACAAAACCATTGTGTACCCTGGACATGGTCCAATTACATCAATTGGGGCAGAAAAAAAGTTCAACCTAGAGCTAGGTTTTCCAAGCCTACACACTCCAATAACACAAATCCCCACATAACACTTGACGTATATATACATAAGCTATATAATTTCGCATGGATAAAAATCATTTAGAAACCACGCCAATAGTACCGCTAATACTTAAAATGGCAATCCCAACTGTATTAGCTCAACTTGTTCAGCTATTATATAATGTTGTAGATAGAATATTTGTTGGAAGAATAGAAGATGTTGGATCTTTAGCGCTTGCTGGACTAGGAGTTTCCTTTCCTGTTATTTCTCTAATTATTGCCTTTGCTTCACTTATTGGAGTTGGGGGTGCAACAAGAGCAGCCATTGCCATGGGTGCAAAAGACAATAAAACTGCAGAAAAGCTATTAGGTAATGCAATTACTCTTATTGTAACAACATCAATAATTCTAACAATTGTATTTATGCTTCTTCGAGAGCCTTTATTGTTTGCTTTTGGAGCTAGTGCAAACACAATCGAATTTGCTTCTGGATATTTATCAATTTATCTTCTTGGAACAATTTTTGTGCAAACAACTCTTGGTCTTAACATGTTTATTACAAACCAAGGTTTTGCTAAAACCAGTATGATGACAGTTCTCATTGGGTGTTTTTTAAATATTATTCTTGACCCCATTTTTATATTCCACTTTGATATGGGCGTAAAGGGTGCAGCCCTTGCTACAATAATTAGCCAGGCTGTATCAGCACTTTGGGTTTTACGCTTCTTGCTTAGTAAAAAAAGTTTTTTGAAAATACGAAAAGAAAACTTTACCCTATCACCAATTATTTTAAAAAGCATTGTTTCACTCGGTATTTCTACATTTATTATGCAATCTACAGAAAGCCTTATTCAACTAGTTTTTAACAAAGGTATGCAGGTTTATGGTGGAGATATGCACGTTGCATTAATGTCAATTCTTTTTAGCCTTATGCAAATTGTATTCTTACCAATTATGGGATTAGGACAAGGTGCTCAACCAATTATTAGTTACAACTATGGAGCAGGAAATGAATCACGCGCTAAACAAACTTTTAAATGTTTGCTTCTTATAAATTGTATTTTTTCTTTTAGTATGGTAGCAATTATACTTTTAATACCTCAAGGCTTTATTGGTCTATTCACTGATGATATTGAACTAATAAATCTTGGCAAAAATGCCGTTCGAATATATATATTTGGTATGTCTTTTATGGGAATACAAATGGCATGCCAACAAACTTTTGTTGCTACTGGAAGAGCAAAAATATCAGTATTTCTTGCAATGCTTAGAAAAATTATTCTACTTACACCACTTGCAATTATATTACCGCAAGTTACAAATTTAGGATTTTGGGGAGTGCTTATTGCAGAGCCAATTAGTGATATTTTATCTGCAACTACATCCCTTATCTTGTTTTTAGTATTTAGAAAAACAATTTTTACAAAAAAGATTTAA